>DASSGT010000538.1:0-9113 GCA_035693345.1 Puia sp.
ATGGCCCCAAAAACACTTACGCACAAACTCAGGAAGATGAACCTGTCCCAACCCAATGAGATTATTAAAGACCGCATCATTCTTGAAGCCAAACGTCTGCTCATATATACGTCCATGAGTGCCAAGCAAATCGCATATTATCTTGGGTATGATGATCCTGCATATTTCAACAGGCTCTTTACTTTGAAAGCGGGAGACAATACTTCAGGGTTTAGAAAAAAATACAACCAGGGAAAAATGTACAATTAATGTAGCCATTTGTGCCTTCTCGGGCAAGCTGTCTGAAGATAGTTTTGTGTTTTCAAATTAATCAAATAAAAGCAGGATGAAACACAATTTCTTCAGACAAACACTCATCGTTTTTTCTTTTCTAACATTAAACACATTTACAATGGCACAACAAAGACCCTATAAGGGGGAAAATGACCCGCAAATTTTTACAGAAGTCCGCTCATTCCTGCAAGCGCTGAATTCAGGTAATGGCAAACCTTTAGAACAACTCGCTCCGGCTGATGCCCGCCTGCTTTTAGTGGGCGCCCAAAATTCAGTATCGGTTGACTATTCCGGGATTGAAGAATCAGAAAGGGTCATCAGTCAGAACGGATATAACATAAATATCCACATTACTAAACCCAAAGGTGCTAAAGAAAATGCTCCTGTATTTATCTTCATTCACGGCGGCGGCTGGGTACTGGGAGACTATCCTACACATCGAAGACTCGTAAGGGATCTGGTTGTACAAAGCGGTGCAGTAGCTGTGTTCCCTGATTATGCGCCTTCCCCGGAAGCAAAATACCCGGTTGCCATTCATCAGATATTTGCTGCAACGCAGTGGGTGGCAATGCATGGAAAAGAAATAGGTGTTGACGGCAGGAATCTGGCCGTGGTGGGTAACAGCGTAGGAGGTAATATGGCTGCGGTGACCGCACTAATGGCAAAGAATAACAACGGTCCTAATATAAAATTACAGGTACTCTTATGGCCTGTTACTGATGCAAACTTCGAAACCACATCCTATAACGAATTTGCAGAGGGCAGGTTCCTTACAAAAAATATGATGAAATGGTTTTGGGATAATTATCTTCCTGATGAAAGCAAACGCAGCGAAATATATGCATCTCCTTTACAGGCTTCCCCTGAACAATTGAAAGGATTACCTCAGGCCCTGGTGCAAACAGCAGAGAACGACGTACTTCGTGATGAGGGGGAGGCTTATGCCAGGAAGTTGAATGAAGCAGGCGTGCCGGTGACACTCACCAGGTACAGCGGACAGATTCATGATTACGGCATGTTGAATCCTCTGGCAAATATACCCGAAGTCAGGATTGCCATACTTCAGGCTGCAGCAGTACTGAAAAATGCGCTTGTAAACTAACCGGAGAGCTCACGTTAAATCGTATAACAATTTCCGATTTCTGTATAACGCTTGGGCAATCACAGGTTCTAATTTTGCGGTATTGTTAAACTAAAAAAAAAAAAATAATGAGCAACACAGTTTTAGTCCCGGGCGCGACCTGGGAATTTGAGGAAGTCCGGGCAATGTCAGAATCATACATCCACGAAACGGCTCCAACTTCGTTTCTTGATGTTAAGGGCACAAAGTTCGCTTACCGGGCATTTGGAAAAAATTCAGACATTCCGGTCGTTTTTTTACAGCATTTTACAGGAACCATGGACAATTGGGATCCTGCAGTTACCAATAACCTGGCAAAAAAACACCTTGTCATTTTATTTGATAACAAAGGTGTAGGAAGTAGTGGTGGTAAAACACCGGAATCCGTCGCTGAAATGACAAATGATGCATTGGATTTTATAAATGAATTGGGATTTGAAAAAGTGGATTTGTTAGGTTTTTCACTGGGTGGATTCATAGCTCTGAATCTGGCAGAGAAATATCCCGGACTTATAAGAAAAGTGATTTTAGCCGGTACCGGCCCAAAAGGAAGTGAAGGTGCAACCGAACTTTTAACGGTGGTGCAAAATGGTATGGCGGATGGTCCGGACAAAGTCCTTAGAAATATATTTTTTACAAATACAACATCGGGCCGTGCGGCTGGTGAACAATTCCTGCAACGACTGCAGTCTAGAAAAGTTAATCGTGATATTCCTGCGAGCGATGCAACAGTCAATGCACAAGCGAAGGCTTATATTACATATGGTTATGAAACGGATTCGTCCCATCAGCAGCTGCGAAACATAAAGCAGCCAGTTTTGATTGTGAACGGAACTGAGGACTTAATAGCGCCGTCTATAAATTCATATATTTTATCAAAAAATCTAATAAATTCAAAACTCATTTTATGGAGTGATTCCGGGCATGGAGGACTTTTTCAATTTCATGAAGATTTTGTAAATGAAGCAGAGACTTTTTTAGCAGGCAAATAAAAGACAATAGGCAGGATTATAATTATCAGGACGGCGCAATTTCTTTGTATAAAGACTTGTGCCGTCTTTAACTTTGGTAAAAAATTATAAACCATTGAAGCATTTTAAAACCATAAGTGAATTACACAGCACGAACGGATATCCACCGCCTGAAAATCCATTGTTAAGTTTGGTTACCTGTAAAGATTTAATGACCTGTACAATTGGCAACAGCAAATTCACAGGTGATTTTTATATGATCGCGCTCAAAAAGATTAAGTCAGGCAATTTCTTTTATGGTAAAACAAAATATGATTTCGACAATGGATCAATGGCTTTTGTAAAACCAAGACAAATCATCGAAATCAGCAATATTGAATTGACTGAAAAAGCGTTTATCATTTTCGTACATGAGGACTATTTACTTAAATATGTTCTTCACTCAGAAATAAAGAAATACAGCTATTTCGACTATGAAGTAAATGAAGCATTGCATTTATCACCAAAGGAAGAAGAAATAATTTGGGATTTGTTTTACAAAATACAAACTGAATATCACAACAACCAGGATGAATATAGCAAAGATATCATTGTGGGTCACATAGATTCTATTCTAAAATATTCTCAAAGGTTTTACAAGCGACAGTTTCTGGACAGAACTGTATTTTCAGGAACAATTATTTCCAAATTATCCGGGATTTTTAGATTATACGTTGAGAATGGCGGACTACAAAGCAAAGGTTTGCCAACGGTAAAATATCTGGCATCGGAATTAGCCATTTCCCCAAAATATTTGAGCGATTTGTTAAAACAGGAAACAGGGAAGACTGCATTGGAACATATACATATTTTTCTGATTGACGAAGCAAAAAATATCTTGATGAGCACCGACAACAACATCGCGGAAACCGCGTATCAATTAGGTTTTGAGAACCCTCCATATTTTTCCAGACTATTTAAGAAAGAAGTCGGTCTGACGCCAAATGAATACAGAAATAAGTTTCCCAATTAGATTCTGTTGCCCAGCCGTCACAAATTCCGCTGAAACCCATTCGAATCGTGGAACGGCACTTTTATATCGGGCAATAAACCATTCGCGTCATATGCACGATGGAGGAGAAGTGGAGCATTTTAATCCGCTCCTATATATTATCCAGTTTCGTTTTTTTAACCTGTAAAGCTTCATGGAATTGTATGATTTCCAGGAGAACATCTATTGCCTTTTCGTAGTTTTTGCTCCCCGCAACTTTCCTGTATTCCTCTTCCGCGGAATTTCTCATTTCAGAAACCTTTTTACTAAAAGCTTCTCCCTTTTTTGTTAGGTACAGGATCTCCGAACGGCCATCGAGTGTGGATCGTTCGCTGCGAATCAACTTTAGATTCATTAACTCCTTGATGACTTTGCTGGCGGCCATCTTACTAACTTTCAGCTCCTTAGCAACTTCATTGTTCGAGATGCCCTGCATGCCTATACACATAAACGCAGGTATATATCCTGCCTTGAATTCCGGCAGAAATACCTGGGAAATACTGGTATCCGCCCAGTCATGTATTAAGCGCTGTAAAATATAAAGGATCTTTAAAAACCGCCGCTTGTCGTTCCCATTTTCCATAAAGCTCAGTTGTCAATCTTAAAAATGTGCCTAAAAATAGTAAACAAAGTATACTATATATGGTAAACTATGTTTACCTTTATTAAAATGAACTCATCATGGAAACAAACATAGTTACGAAACCGGAGAAAAAAAAATCCAACCACATAAAGAAAATAGTTCAGTCTTTACTCGGCGTTATGATTGGCGTTGGCATTTTGTATTATGCAGGGATCAATATATTTCATGCGATGAAATATGAGAGTACAGACAACGCTCAGATTGAAAGCAGTGCCACACCAGTTATTAGCCGGGTATCTGGCTATATCGGCGATTTTAATCTGGTGGACTATCAGTCAGTAAAAGGCAATCAGTTGTTATTAACTATTGATGACCGGGAATACAGACTTGCATTGCAAAAGACAGAAGCTGATCTTTCTACTGCCAAATCTGATCTGTCCAGCGCAGAAGCAGATCTGGCCGCTGCCGAAGCGCAGCTCGGTAACGTCGGATCTAGAAAGGACGTCGCTTTAGCTGGTGTGCGTGTTGAGCAGGTGAATCTTGAAAAAGCAAACCTGGATTTAAAAAGAGATCAGGCCTTATACAACGACGGATCTATTACAAAAAGGCAACTGGATAATACTACGGCTATTTTCCTGGGCGCACAACAACAGATGAATTCCAGTAAGACCAAGGTGGTTGAGGCTGGCACACAGTTCGGTAGTGCAAAGGCCCAGATCCAAAGGGCAAATGCTCAGATAGAACGGGCAAAATCAAATATTGCATTGAAACAATTTGCAGTCGAAAATGCAAATCTCAATCTCTCTTATACCCGGATCATAGCGCCAACGGAAGGTAAAATAGGTAAAACCAATCTTCAAAAAGGGCAGTTCGTTCAAGCCGGCCAGGTTCTGTTTACTATTGTCAACAATGAAAAATATTGGATCATAGCCAACTTTAAAGAAACGCAGATCGGGCAAATGCGTGTCGGGCAGAATGTAGAAATTGAAATTTCTGGTTACCCGGATGTGAAGATTCAGGGCAAAATAGCTGACTTCAGTGATGCGACAGGGGCCAGGTTTTCACTATTGCCTCCGGACAATGCCACAGGAAACTTCGTTAAAGTAACGCAACGGGTACCTGTAAAAATAGTCTTTGAAAATGAGAATAAAATAAAGGAAATGCTTAAAGCGGGGTTGAGTGTTGTAGTAGATGTCAGGATCAAATAATGCATCTTCTGAATTGCGTATAGACTTTAATGATTTTAATTTTTAAACTGTAATTATGGCCATTAGTAAACTAAGGCTGGCAATAATCTGCATCACTACTATATCCGCGGCGATTATGGAACTGATTGACACTTCCATCACGAATGTCGCGCTGAATAATATCAGCGGAACATTGGGTGCAACACTGGAAGATGCCTCCTGGATTATTACCGCTTATGCGATTGCCAATGTAATAATTATTCCATTGACAGGATTTTTAAGCAGATTTTTTGGCAGGAAGAATTACTACCTGACCTCTATTATCATTTTCACCATTGCGTCCTATATGTGTGGCCATGCCAGCTCACTGTGGACGCTTGTATCCTGGCGGTTTATACAGGGCATTGGCGGTGGCGCACTGATATCAGTATCCCAGAGTATTTTATTTGAGGCCTTTCCTCCGCAGAAAATAGGAATGGCGTCCGGTATTTTCGCAATGGGCATTGTCATAGGGCCCACAATAGGGCCCATTCTGGGAGGATATATCGTTGACAATTATACATGGTCTCTGATTTTCGAAATCAACGTGCCAATCGGAATAATAGCATCATTTTTAACCTGGAGATATATTGACCGCAAAGAGGATGAATATCATATCGACAGGAGAAAGATTCCAATTGACTTTGTCGGAATTACTTCATTGATATTCGGAATCGGCGCCCTGCAGTATGTTCTGGAAAAAGGCCAATCCAAAGACTGGATGGATGATAGCACAATACGGTATTTAACAGTTGTTGCCGTCCTCGGTATAGGTCTGTTCATTTATACTGAACTCACCGCTAAAAATCCGGTGATTAACCTGAAAGTTCTCAGGAACCGGAATCTGATCGGTAGTAACGTTCTCACTTTCGTTGTTGGTTTTGGCATGTACGGATCGGTCTACCTCTTCCCGGTCATGGTTCAAAGAATTATGGGATTTACACCAACAGACGCTGGTATGGCACTGATGCCCTCAGCGCTGGTCACGATTTTTATCATGCCTGTCATCGGAGGTTCAATATCGAAAGGATTTCCGCCGATCATATACGTGATCACCGGATTTGTCTTATTTATTCTGCATGGCTATACGGCTTCCCTGGCAACAGCTGATTCTGGTAAGTGGTGGTTTATCCTGACCCAAATATTCCGCGGAATCGGAACAGCCTTTTTGGTTGTGCCTTTAATCAGTCAGGCAGTAGTTGGGTTACAGCCTAAAGAAATGCCTTATGGTATTGCATTAACCAATATGTTCAGGCAACTTGGCGGAGCTTTTGGTATAGCGGCGATCAATACTTATGTAATCCGGCGATATGCTACCCACAGGTCGGATCTCGTATCTGATGTACAGGCAAATAATCCCCTTGTAACCCAGCGGATATCGGATATTTCGCATGCCATGATTACAAAAGGAATCAATCCATACATGGCCCAAACCAAAGGAGCTTATTCTATTCTTGATTTAAATATTGACACCCAGTCTCAACTCATTGCCTACCTGGATGGGTTTATCCTGATCAGTATATTCTTTTTATGTTCTATTCCATTTTTGTTACTTCTAAAAAATAAAAAGCTAAACACAGCTCAAAGAGCCGAAGCCGCCTCGGGGGCGCATTAACATTTGACAATTTCAAAAATTAATTTATGAAATACTTTAGCCTAATGGTCTTACTCATTTTAAATTCTTCAGGGACAATAGCACAGCAAGCCAATGCTGAACTGAAATCACTCATTAACCGTTCGTTTACTTACTATGCACAGTTCAGGGAACTGAATCAGGCGGCGGAAACTGCAAATGACAGGATCAGTTTGGCAAAGTCGGAGCAGCAGCCCATTATTTCAGCGGGTGGACTGTATTCCTATTCGAATCCGATTTCAGAGATAGGAATTCCTTCCGGAAATGGCATTAGTAAATTAAAAGAAATTGCACCGGCGAACAGTATTCGGACAGGACTGAATGCCAGTTATGTACTATATGATTTCGGACGAATCCAGGCCAATGTAGACCGGGTAAGGGAGGACCTTCAGTTTGCGAAAGACAATATCGAATATAACAAGTCACAGATGGCATTCATGGTATCTGTCATTTATTATCAAATTATTTACTTCAGGAAATCCATCGCCATACAGGATAGCGTAATTAACTTTTTGGATGCTAATAAAAACGATACCAAAATCAAATTATCGCACGGAGATGCCATTATTTATGATGTGCTTTCCATACAATCGCAAATTGACCTGGAATACAACCGGAAAATCGATCTCGAAAACGCCCTCTGCAAACAATATAATCTGCTGGAATATACTACCGGCAAACGACAAACAGACCAAAACGAAACATTCGACTTTTTACTCAATTCGGACTCATTAAATGATCAAACAGATCTGACGATTGCTCAAACCAATAATTGGGCTTTCAAATTGTCCAACGACAAAATACGGCAGTCGGAAGGCGACTTGAAAATCAGCCGTACGCTTGGAAAACCATCTGTTTCACTGAATGCCGGAACAGGATATGCTAACGGTTATCTTCCAAACCTGAATACATTTACATATAATTATGCTGTAGGTGCATCTCTGAATATTCCAATATATATAGGGGGGAGGGTGCGCAAACAAGTAATGGTTTCGCAAAGTGAATTAAGGCAGGCAGAACTTGACTATGAGACTTTGACCAGCAGTTACCTGAAAGACATCCGGCAGGCTTTAGCAGACCAAAAGAGCAACTCACAGAGTTTGACGAATGCAAGAGAACAGGTGGAAGTGGCTAAAGAAACACAAAGATTGTCTCAGAGCCGTTATAAAAATGGTATAGGCACAAATCTTGAACTTACAAATGCGAGCACGAATGTGCAGCGCGCTGAGCTGAACATTTTACAATATGAGTTTCAACTTTGTCTTGCTAATCTCGAACTGGCGAAGTTGACAGGATTTGTATACTGGTAAATCTCCATAGTCCTTCTCACTGTAACAATACACTAAATCCTAAAACTGACCAGTCCGGTATGCGGGTTGGTTTTTTTATGATCAGGTCTTCGCCAGTCTGTGACCAGCTTATCTTTTCATCGCTGCCAAGCAATCTGACCGACAATATTTTCCGGTTCATCCATTTGGAATCTTTACCCAGCGATTTGATATGCACATCGCCTTCGGGAATATTCAGACAAAAAGCATAGAGGTTATTTTCCTTGGTTGTAAACCGGATATCCTGACTGCTATATTTAATTTTGTCTTCGTTGAAATTGCTGGCTTTAACCACATCATGTTCGGGTGTTTCACCAAAAACCTTCCAGGGCCGGGTGGCATAAATCCCTTCGCCATTGGCGGACATCCATTTGCCGATTTCATCCAGCGATTTCAGGATATCCGGTTCCAGATCGCCTTCGGGTGTCTGAACGATGTTAATCAATAAATTTCCATTTTTACTGACGATGTCCACCAGCATTTGTATGATGTCGGTCGACGTCTTATATTTTTGACCCGTCCGGTAAAACCAGTCGCCGATGGACGTGTCGGTCTGCCAGGGATACAGACTGATGCTGTCCTGTATTCCGCGTTCCAGATCCTGCACCCATTCACCGGAAGAAGATTCCTTGCAGGTATACACGGCAGTGGGTTTTCCCTGATAGTAAAACAAATTATCGTTATAATAATTGGCGAGCATGCTGCGGCCCGTCTGATCAAAAGGCAGTTTACTGTCTGAATAAAGCAAATCGGGATGATAACTATCCACGAGTTCCTTTACATCTCCGTACCATTCTGTCATCCATTCAGGGTTCGTTGTGAGCCATCCGGTATCACCGGGCTTCGCTTTGGTATGATACAGATCCTCATATTTCGGATCATTGCCGTCATACGGAACTCCTTTCAATGATCCGGTGGTATCCGATCCGTGTGCCATCTGAAACCAGGT
>DASSGT010000539.1:0-4705 GCA_035693345.1 Puia sp.
TGATAGTATAGGTGCCCGTCATATCTGTTGCGCGACGATCGGGAACTGTTTGAATGGTAGCCCTGCTCAGCGGAATCGTCACAAACGTATACAGGAAAGAAGTTTTGAATTTGTATTCGATACCGGGTTCCACGGAAAAAATATGACCCACTTTCCGTAAACCGTCATTCTTACCAACAAGATCATAGGCAGGCGCGCCCTCATACCGGATACCTGCAGTGAATACTAAACGATCGAAAGTAAAGTTGCCACCCGCACGCAGGGTATAATTATCCGGCACACTATTGACATCATTTGTGGTTGCTACCCATACCGGGTTGGGAGCTACACCCGGTGTGAGGCTGGATACACCATTCACATCCACCGGACTGATCAGATAGAAAAAATTAGTATATACGCTGAACGAGCGGTTAAATATATAAAAGGAATTCAGTTCCGTGGTGATCCCGGTACCACCATCCCCGAGTTGAATGGCAACTGCTACTGGTGCGAGTATTTTAAGTGTAGGATCGTCTTTACTGTAATAAAAATAATCTACGGAATGATAATTACCCGTAGGAAATTTTAATCCCAGTCCAAATTGAATATTCCCTTTACGCGGACGATTCGTGTTCAGCAACCATTTATAAACAGTGAATCGCAGGTCACCAATGCCGACAGCACTGGTTGAATGGCGATCACCAGATCCATGTTCAACCCGGTCAACAGCCGTGTTGGATAAAAAAGGAAGGTCAAGGGCAAGCGCCCATCCATTTTTTAATGTTTTGCTTAATTCGACGTTTAACGTGTATTCATACAGACTCAGGCCATAACTGGGATCCTTCGGAGTAACATTTTTGTTTCCCTTGAAACCCTGTGTTGCATGAATATATCTGTTGTTAATATTCAACATCCATTCATTTCCGGATTCCTTATAACCCAGGGCAGCAAACTGACCAAAGCCGGCAAGATTTCTGATTGCTACACAGCCCTGTGAATGGCAATCAGACATTATAATAAAAATGGTGATCGGCAAAACAAAAAGGGACTTCATGTTCGTATAGATTAAGGTTTATTTAAAGTTAGTATAAACGGTCACCGGCAAAAAAATGAACCGGGGAATGGAAGGATTTTGAAAGTAGACTACGTTTACCGTCGGTGAATAGCATTTGCCTTCCGTCAGATTCTTTTTATTTAATTAAATTTTCATCCGGCACCTGGAATGCGCTAATAACACTCATTATTGTAACTAATTTAGTAGTACGCATTATTTCAGTGTTATCAATGAAATTATTATTTCTATTATTGGCTTTTCTATTAATGGCAAATGTGGGATCCGCACAACAGACATATGTGGACAGTTTGCATTTTCTGTTGAATCAGGCGAAAAAAGAGGATACAACAAGGGTCCTTGCCCTCTGTTCTTTGGCAGATTATTATGGATTTATTCAGTCTGACAGTTGTTTTTATTATGCTTCCCAGGCCACCCGGCTTTCAGAAAAACTGAAATATTCATACGGCGAATATTGGGCTCATCTTGCAACTTTTCATGGATTCAATACCCAGGGAAACTATCCAAAAGCACTACAGGCGGCGCTCGATTATCTTAGGACTGCCGAAGATTTGAAGACTGAGCGTCCGGAAGTGATGTCCCAGGCATTTTATACCATGGGATTGCTGAACCGGGAGATGGCGAATTACGAAGAAGCGAAATTACAGTTTCATAAAGAGATACAATGGCAGAAGTCGATTGGACAGCCAATGGAAGAAGTCTATGCGGCGTATGCACAAATGGGAATTGTATTCTCTACCCTGAAGCATCTGGATTCTGCGCTATGGTATGCCGAAAAAGGCTATACACTTGGATTGCATTCGACACAGTTTAAAAAATACTTTGCTCTTGCGATCAGTGCCCTGGGGAATATCTATTTGTCCATGGGAAATTTTAAAATGGCGGATAAATATTTCCGGGATGCCGTTCATGAAAGTGTTCTATATAATAATACTTATTTCGAAGTTAGAAATTATAATAACCTGGCCACGCTCTTCAATAAAACAAATGAAAGAGATTCCTGTATCTATTACGCGGGCAAATCGCTGTTGCTGAGTCAGCAACATCATTTCGCAGAATCAACATACGATGCCAGTAATCTGCTGACCAAAACATACGAGTCTGTTGGCAAACCAGACAGCACGCTGAAATATATAAAGATTATGCTGGCCGCAAAGGACAGTGTTTTCAGTCAGGCAAAAGGACAACAATTCAGGCAGCTCGCATTCGATGCCATAATGCATCAGCAGGATATTGATAAGGCGAAAGAAAGATATCAATATAAAGTCAGGTCATTTATTTTGTTAACCGCATTGAGCGTTTTTCTGTTATTGGCCCTGATTTTCTATCTGAATGCAAGGCAAAAGCAAAAAAGCAAAATAAAAATAGAAAATGCCTTTAAGGAACTGAAGGCGACACAATCCCAGCTCATTCAATCTGAGAAAATGGCTTCGCTGGGTGAACTGACAGCAGGAATAGCCCACGAAATACAAAACCCTCTCAACTTTGTAAATAATTTTTCGGAAGTGAATTCTGAGTTAATCGAAGAAATGAAAGAGGAAATCAGCAGGGGAAACCTGATGGGGGTAAAAACCATTGCAGACAATATCGATGAAAATGAAAAAAAGATTAGTCATCACGGTAAACGGGCTGACGCGATTGTAAAGGGAATGCTTCAGCATTCACAAACCAGTGCCGGGAAGAAAGAACCCGCTGATATCAATATTCTGGCAGATGAATATCTGCGACTAGCTTATCATGGCCTGAGGGCAAAGGAAAAATCTTTCAATTCGATCATGAGGACGGATTACGATGAATCGATTGGCAGGATCAATATCATTCCGCAAGACATTGGCCGGGTGCTTTTAAATTTATACAGTAATGCATTTTATGCAGTAACAGAAAAGAAGAGACAACAGGATAATCGTTACGAGCCAACAGTTACGGTTCAAACAAAAAGGTTGGCTGATAAAATTTATATTTCCATAAAAGACAACGGTGACGGAATTCCTCCAAAAGTAATCAGTAAAATATTTCATCCTTTCTTTACGACGAAACCTACCGGACAGGGAACGGGACTGGGATTATCTCTCAGCTATGATATTATACAGGCACATGGCGGAGAATTAAAAGTACACACCAGGGAAGGGGAGGGAGCTGAATTTATTGTTGTAATTCCGGCTGCCTGATCCATCCTGAAATGATCCGGATCATTCAGATTCCGCAAATGATCCTTCCCCATAAGAAGCCGAATTTAAAGGTTCGGCCTTCAAAATCGTCGGACAGTTTTTTTATAAAAAAGGATTTATCTTTTTGCCGGCTTTTTGATAAAGAATATGTCATGAAACAAACGAATACCCTCATCATTGGAGCAAGTATTTCGGGTTTGGCTTCTGCTGCCTGTTTGCAAAAAAGAGGAATCGGATATACCATGATTGAAAAGGAAAACAGGATAGCTGCACCCTGGTATAATCATTATGACAGGTTACATTTACATACAAATAAAGCGTTATCCAATCTGCCCTATAAAAAATTTGACAAAAAGATTCCCCGTTATCCTTCTCGGGAACAAGTCATTGAATATTTAGAAGATTATCAGCAGGCTTTTGATATTCATCCGGTGTTCAATAGCAGGGCTGAATCAGTCAAAAGGGAAGCTGATTTCTGGATCACTAAAACCAGCAACGGAGTATTCAAATCGAAATATCTCATACTGGCAACCGGGGCTTATGGAAAACCGAAAGCATACAGCGTAAAGGGTATTGAAACGTTTCCCGGTAACGTTCTTCACAGCAGCAGATATAAGACAGGAAGGAATTTCAACGGGAAAAAGGTATTGATCATTGGCTTTGGTAATTCCGCCTGCGAAATCGCTATTGACCTTTACGAACAGGGTGCTATACCTTCCATGTCGGTTCGTTATCCTGTGAATATCATACCTCGTGATATTCTGGGTATTTCGGTACTGCGTTTGGGAGTCTTATTGTCAAAACTTCCTCCCCGCCTGGCAGATACCATCAATGCTCCCTTATTAAGCATCCTGATCGGCGATATTACAAAATTGGGTTTGCAAAAAATGCCATACGGGGTATTTGAACAAATTCGAAAGGATAGAACCATTCCGGTACTGGACTTCGGTACTGTAAAGCATATCCGAAAAGGCCATATCAGTATTCATGAAAATATAGATCAGGTGGAAGGTAATACGGTTCACTTTGCAGATGGTGAAAAGGAAAATTTTGATTCTATCATTACTGCCATCGGATATCATACTGATTTTGCCGAATTCGTCCAGGTTGATATGGAACGAGAGGAAGATTTAAAAATGAAATCTGACAGACAAAAATATTTTGGCAAGGATGGATTGTATGCCTGTGGATTTTGGATCGGTCCAACAGGCGTCATCCGTGAAATTTCCCTTGATGCGCAAAGAATCGCGAAACATATTGCCGGGATAGAAAAATCACCGGTCAATGGCTGAAGAAGACCTTTCGTATGGTCATACCTGCCGGAGAGAAGAATTTCGTTGAAAAGTCGTTTTTTATGAATTACTTGCGGCTCCATTTCAGACTCTGTTCGAAGACCGGACAGCGTGCGAATTTGTCGGATCTAAAAAATGAAAATCAATCATTGCACCATATTGTCCTTTCTTTTACTCATCGTTGTGTCCTGTAA
>DASSGT010000540.1:0-3051 GCA_035693345.1 Puia sp.
GTTTCGAAGGAACAGATGGCGCTCAAGAAGTCGCCCGCTCCATGGCAGAAAAATCACCCGAATTGTATTTCTACGCGGATCAATACAAAAATGAAAATAACTGGAAGGCACATTATCATGGTACCGCAGTTGAAATTCTGAACGAAGTGCCGGGCATCACGCATTTTGTAACAGGCCTCGGCACCACAGGCAGTTTCGTGGGCACATCCAGAAGACTCAAAAAAGAAAAACCGTCTGTCAGATTAATTTCATTGGAACCCGACAATGCCTTACACGGACTGGAAGGCTGGAAACATCTGGAAACAGCTGTTGTACCCGGAATTTATGATCCATGGATTGCGGATGAAAACTTAGAAATTGATACAGAGGAAGCATATCAGATGATGGTAGAAGTAAAAGAAAAAGAAGGTTTAATTCTAAGCCCTTCATCCGCAGCCAATCTCGTGGGGTCCATTCGGGTGGCGTCGAAAATTGATAGTGGAATTATAGTCACGCTGCTGCCCGACAATGGTGATAAATACGGGGAACTAATAAATAAATTATTTAAATGATTGTCGTTGAATCCGGGCCTCTCGCAGAAATGAAGGCACATGCCCTGACTACTTTCCCTGATGAATGCTGCGGGTTTTTATATGGCGCCGAACAATCCGACGGCAGCCGAATGATTTCAAAAGTATTGGAAGTGACGAATTCCAAAGCAGGCGACAAAAAACGTCGTTTTGAAATCTCGGGCAAGGATTATATGCTGGCTGAAAAATTTGCGCTCGAAAATGATTTGCTTTTACTCGGTATATATCACTCACATCCGAAACATCCCGCCATTCCTTCCGAACATGATCGTATAGCTGCGTTGCCCTATTTCTCGTATGTTATTCTTTCCGTTAACCCGGAAAATATTGACCATATCCGGAGCTGGCAATTGAACGAAGTATCACAATTTGAAGAAGAGGTCTTTTCACCCGAACATTTAAATCAATCTATATAATGGCAACAGTAATTATTCCAACACCACTCCGAAAATTCACAAATCAAACCGCTAAAGTCCAGATCGAAGCAGGAACCATTGGGGAAGTCATCGACCGTATCACGCTCGATTTTCCGGAACTCAAGAAACATTTGATCGATCAGCAGGGCGGCATACGATCATTTGTAAACATATTCGCAGGCGATGAAGATATCCGGGATCTTCAGAAAGAAAAGACACCAGTAACACATTCAACCGTAATCAGTATCGTGCCGGCCATCGCTGGCGGCTCATTTTAAAAAAACAAATTATGTCATACCAGGATTTAGAATTCACGCGGGAGGAACTGGCACGCTATAACCGGCATATCATCATCCCCGGATTTGGTGAAGAAGGTCAAAAAAAATTGAAGGCAGCTAAAGTTTTAATCATCGGGAGTGGTGGCCTGGGTAGTCCTGCCCTGCTCTATCTCACTGCAGCCGGAGTCGGCACCATCGGCATCGTGGATTTCGATGTGGTGGACGACAGTAATCTGCAAAGACAGGTCATTTTTGATATCAGGGAAATCGGAAAACCCAAAGTGGAAGCGGCCAAACGGCGTCTGGAGGCATTGAATCCCCACACCCGTTTTATTTTGCACAACACGCATATCAATTCAGGCAATGCACTGGACATTATAAAAGATTATGATGTGGTTGCCGATGGAACCGATAATTTCCCCACACGATATCTGGTGAACGATGCAACGCTCATACTGGATAAACCAAATGTATATGGATCTATTTTCCAGTTTGAAGGACAGGTTTCTGTATTTAATTATGTAAATGAAAAAGGCGAAAGAGGTCCTAACTACCGGGATCTGTATCCTACTCCCCCGCCGCCCGGACTGGTTCCCAGCTGCGCGGAGGGTGGCGTACTCGGTGTATTACCGGGAATCATTGGAAGCCTGCAGGCTCTGGAAGTAATCAAGGTAATTACCGGTATCGGTGAACCTTTGTCCGGCAGATTTTACACTTTCGATGCATTGAATTTTGAAAGCCGGACTTTTAATATCAAACGACGTGATGACAATCCGGTGAATGGTAAAAATCCGACCATTCATGAACTGATCGACTATGAACAATTTTGTGGCATGCGCGCTGTAGAAGAAAAACCGGCGAAAGAAATCACCGCAAAGGAATTATATGACTGGCAGGTGAAAGGCAAAAAATTCAAATTGATTGACGTCAGAGAGCCATCGGAATATAAGATCGTTCAGATCGGGGGTGAATTGATCCCGTTATCAACTATTTCTGAACATGCCGGTGAAATTCCAACCGATATGGATGTGGTCTTTTTATGCAAATCGGGGATTCGTAGTCTGAAAGCAATTAAAGAACTTGAAGAAAAATTTCCGTTTAATAATTTGTATAATCTGAAGGGCGGAATTCTTGCCTACATCGACCAGGTTCAACCTGAACTGACCCGGTATTAAAAGCGCAAAGCATAAAGCGTAAGGCTTAAAGCTTGAAATCGGGACAGGTTATTAAAGACAGGCAAATAAAAAACGATAGTAAGTATTATTAATACTAACTACCGTTTATTTCCCGTCCGAAATAATTTGAAATGTCTTAGGCTTTAAGCTTTGGGCTTGAAACTTTTAAGAATTGAATTCTGACTTTGTGCGGTTATACGCAGTATACCCTTTATCAACAACATCTTCCGCATCACCTTTCAGAGAAGAGAATTTTTCTTTCACTCCGTCCACCAGATCGGTAAATTTCCCTTTGATATTATCTGCAAGGTCATTGGACTGCTCAGAAATTTTGCGACGTGTTTCGGTTCCTTTATCCGGAGCAAATAAAATTCCCAATGCGGCTCCTACGGCTGCGCCGGCTATAAAACCAAAAAGTGTTTTTGAAGTACTCATGTTTTGTAATTTTAATTTTAAACAGTTCTGATTTATATATCTAAAATCCTTGCCAGAATCATTAAAATCAAAAAAAACTTCTTAAAAGCGGGGGGAACGGTAAAAAATTAACTTGTTGCCTTCAATAAGGTGGCGTAAAGCATCCGGATTTGAGAAAAACAGTGTAATAATCCATTTT
>DASSGT010000541.1:0-4008 GCA_035693345.1 Puia sp.
GTATACTTCAATAGTCGTGGATTTCTTTATTTAAAGGTTCGCAGCCGGCTTACTAATCGTTACGCGCATGGCTGGCAACAAGATATTTGAAAAACAGACGTTCATTCATTATATATTTAGAATCATGAAAATGAACTGGACCTGTTTACTTCTGTTTACTTTTTGTTCTGCCCACGCGCAAATGGATCCGGCGATGTCTGACAAGATTGATTCGGCCATTTATATGAATCCTGAAATGGAAGCTTCCTACCCCGGCGGCCAATCGGCCTGGATACATTATTTGCAAAGAAATTTAAGATATCCCGGCGAAGCCCGGGTGCTGGAAGTGCAGGGGACGGTCGTTATTAAATTCCTCGTCGACTCAAATGGGCTGGCGCATGAGACACAGGTGTTGAACGGACCTGATGAACTTCGTGCAGAGTCGATCCGCGTTATTGAAAAGGTTAAACGATGGACCCCCGGAATGTATGGAGGGAGAAAAGTAAATTCCTGGAAAATACAACCCATTGGGTTCATATTTGAAACGGGCTCTAAAAGTTCTACGCTCCTTGGAAAATATCCTTCCTGGCCAATGATTGACTACAGCGACCGGCCGGTGGAGGAAGTACGGAAACGCATATCTGATTATTTATTTCAAAATAATATGGATATCAAAACAGATAGTTCAAGGGGTTTGATTGTTTCCAAAAAAGCAAAACTTTCCGCTTCGTATGAGAACGAAAAAGGAACATTGTATTTCCCGGACTCCTATGTTGTTTTGGAAACCGACGTCGATTCAAAAAGTTTCAGACCCAGAAGACCAGATTTCTTTGTACTGGGAGACTGGTTTATTAAGGTTGAAAAAAAAGGTGTCCAAACATCTATAAAAATCAGCCTTTTAAATATCAGGGCCTTTGGTGCTCCGGTCCAGGATCAGGGTATTGAAAGGAATAATATTTTTAATCCGGATGGCAGAACGACCGGCGTATTTGAAAACATGATCTTCGAAAAAATCAGGTAAGGGCATAGCCACACCGGATCGCCGTGACCGGACTTTCCGCAGGGAGGAAAAACGCAAACTAGCATGACATCTGTATAAGTTTTTCCTTAATAATTTAGGAGATCTGGATCTAAGTATTAATTTCACGCCGCATTCAAGCGACTCAATAAACCGCAGAAAATAATTCAACATGAAATCTACAGCGTGGCTGATCGCGTTGCTAAGTCCCCTATGCCTGTTTTCCCAAAGCAAGAAATTTACTTTCAAACTGGGCGAGGAATACGAACTGCCCAAACATACAGAAGACGTAGCTTTTATCGGTAATCAAAAAGACGGAATTGTAAATCTTTCCCTGAAAAAGGAGGATATGAATATTATTCGGTTCAATCCAAAATCGCTCAGCGTGGCGATGCAGGACAAGATTGACCTGGATGTATCAAAGAATTTTGACAGCGAGATCGTCACCGATTTCGCCAACACCGATCAGTATTACTGGATTTACAGCGACTGGGATAAAAAGTCAGAAAAAGAGATGCTTTTTTATGATCAGATCGATCTCGGCAAGTCCAAACTGAACCAGTCGCATACCAAAATGTTTGAAACGACGAAAGTAGCCGGTACGACGATGGTAGCGAACGGTTTGTATTCTTTGAAAATGGCCAATAAATACCAGTTTGACTATGACGCGGACCGCAGCAAATTGCTGGTATCTTACCGCCTGCATCCTGAGTCGCGAAACGACAAAAAGAATTATGACAGACTGGGATTCCAGGTCTTTAACAACAAACTGGAGAAACTCTGGGGCGGCGAATATAAAATGCCCTACACAGAGGCCATCATGGATAATACTGATTTTTCTGTAGATGGTAACGGCAATGCATATCTGCTGGCAAAGGTCTATAATGATGACTCGCGTAAGGAAAAAGACAAGGAAACCGGCTCCCCCGCTTATCACTACGAAGTTTTCAAATTTGTAAAGGATGCTGTGGCTCCGGTGATCACACCTGTTGTGCTCGAAAATAATTTCGTACGTTATGCCACATTGATAGAAAACCCGCAGCATGAGATGGTGATTGCCTGCACCTATAGTAAAAAATCAAAAGGAACGGGTACCGACGGGATCTTTCTGGCTGTGCTCGATAAAGAAGGCAAAATTGTAAAATATAAAAACGGTTATTATGAATTTCCGAAGGAAGAGCTGGTAAAATTTGAGTCGGACCGTTTGAAGAGAAAAATGGAGAAGTCAGGCTATGAAAACCCGGATCTGCGGGTCCACGATGTATTGATACAGCAGGATGGAAGTCTTTTTATCACCTGCGAAGAATTCTATACCATAGGCCGTTCCTATTATTCCATGGGTCGCTGGAATCAGAGAACCGATTTCTATTATGAAAATATCTTTGCGGCAAATATTTCTGCCGATGGGAATTTTCAATGGATGCGTAAGATTCCAAAAAGGCAGGTTGGACTCATTGACGTCGATTTAGTTAGTTACAAAATGATTAATAAACTTGAGTCCAATACGCTCGGATTTAAGCTGATCGCCGATTCGTCCGGTTATTATTTTCTCTATCTGGATAATATCCACAACATGCATCTGCAGGAAAATGAACTGCCGAAATATCATGTCAATGGCGCGGGTGGACAGGTGATTGTTTCAAAAATTGACAATGGTGGTAACGTGACCAAGGAACTGGTATTTGATACACGTGACGAAGACATTATGATCTATCCCACGCGGTTTAAGAAAATATATGGTAACCAGTTTATTGGTCGTGCTAAAATCAAGAAAACATTATTTCAGCCCGTGCTGATTGCAGCAAAATAAAGGACCGCTTTAGCTATTTAACAGGCTTCGCTTCCGGGAATTTCCAGGACCCGTTTAGAATTTCTTTGCGCGGACGATACAACCTCACCCAGTAATTCCAGCCCGGTGTGATGGGAATGCAATTGGAAATCTTACCATCACATCCGCCAAATTGTATGGTTACCGAACCATCGGCATCTTTTTTTGCGGTTATATTGTTTAGCGTATAACTATTCAGATCGTTCTTTTGAAAATATCCTTCCTTATTATAAACACTGATTGACCAAAAACCATCGACAGGGACATTCTTTACTTTGAGTTTATAAATTGTTATGCCGTCATTTTTTGCAGGTGCATATGACAGATAGGTCGCGTCTTTTTCCTGATTGCCACCCCATGCGCTCGCGCTGCCAATCAAATGCCGGACGGAATCAACCTGATCTTTTTTTCCGAACATGCCCTTTGTATCAGCCAGGGATTTTGAAACTTCTACCAATGAATCGTGAATTTTCTTCTGACTTATTTTATCCCAGTCGGGAATTTCAAAACTCCCTTTATTTACCTGACTTATGTGAACACTATCCTGCAAGGCCTTTACAGGACCGGAATCTTTTGCATTATTTGGATCTATAAATGTGCGGATCCCCAGCAATACATAACGTGTACCGACTTTGTCCCTGGTGAAAGTGAAAGTTCCCGGCGCATACAATGTCTCTGAATAATGATCCTCATCGATCACTATCAGGGACATAAAACGTTTGCCGGGATCAGGCAAAGTAATGGTCACCGGGCCTGCATCCAGATCAAATACGGCAGCCGAATACAAAACATCGCGATTGGCGCGGATGACCGTTTGGTTATCGATCGGCATCAGTTCCCTGAAATGATAAAATTTCCCTATGCCTCCGGCCTGTTTGACAGCCGTTGTGAAATACGTATCCGTCTCTGCCCGGATAAAATTCTTTGTGGTGACCGGGACTTTTGCGGTTGATGAAGTTGTGTCATTGGAGCGTGTGGCCGTTGAATCGTTTGCAACATCGCTACCTGATTTTTGCTGACCACAGGAGGCAAGTAAAAACGTCGCCGAAATGAATGCAATTATTTTCTTCATAACATAGGTTTATCGTAATCACAAGATATTTAAACTGATCCATTTAACAATTCGGGTAAACAGTTTGACGATTATATCCTTCTTTTTCATGACTCAAAGTATTTTTAAAAT
>DASSGT010000542.1:0-6937 GCA_035693345.1 Puia sp.
ATTTCTGGCAGAAAAAGTCTCTTAAAGCTTAAAGCCCAAAGCTTAAAGCCTAAAACCATTTGTAATTATTTTAACTCTTACATCTTTATGGCGGATCAATCTGCATTTCTGAATGCTGTAAAATCAGGTTATACATTTAAATCGGAATCCGTCAAAATCGGAATTGGTATGCTGGATGGCAAAGCCGTCGCCGGGGCCGATATCAATCTCCCGTTAAAAACCATGAACCGTCATGGTCTAATTGCGGGAGCCACCGGTACCGGAAAAACAAAAACCCTTCAAATGATCAGTGAGTCACTGAGCAACGCCAGCGTACCCGTACTGGTCATGGATATAAAAGGAGACCTGAGCGGGATCGGTGCCGCCGGCACTGTCAATAGCAAAATCAGTGAACGTTGTGCGGCCATCGGGATTAAATATGAGCCCCAGGCTTTCCCTGTCGAATTCATGACCCTGAGCAACGAGAAAGGAGTTCGGTTACGCGCCACCGTGAGTGAATTCGGACCCATATTATTATCCCGTATTCTTGAACTGAATGATACGCAGGAAGGACTGGTTGCGATGATTTTTAAGTATTGCGACGATCATAAACTGCCACTCCTGGACCTGAAAGATTTTATCAAAGTCCTCCAATATATTTCGAATGAAGGAAAGGCCGAGATTCAGCAGGCCTATGGACAGATCGCTACAACATCAACCGGAACCATCCTTAGAAAAGTAATTGGACTACAACAACAGGGCGCGGATGTTTTTTTTGGCGAAAAGAGTTTTGAAGTGGCCGACCTCATGCGTATTTCAGATGATGGCAGGGGAGAAGTAAATGTTTTACGGGTGACAGACCTGCAGGATAAACCAAAATTATTTTCGACATTCATGCTGCAACTGCTCGCAGAACTATATGCCTCCAGTCCGGAAGAAGGGGATGTCGAAAAACCAAAACTGGTCATATTTATTGATGAAGCACACCTGGTATTTGAAGAAGCCAGTGACGCACTCCTGAAACAAATAGAAACAATTGTAAAACTGATCCGGTCCAAAGGCATTGGCATATTTTTCTGCACTCAAAATCCAACGGATGTTCCCGCCGGCGTACTGGCGCAGTTGGGATTGAAAATACAACACGCCCTGCGTGCTTTTACTGCGAACGACCGTAAAGCAATCAAACAGGCAGCGGAGAATTATCCGACCAGCGTATTTTATAAAACGGAAGATCTCATTACCGGATTGGGTATCGGAGAGGCTCTGGTGACCATGCTGGACGAAAAAGGCGTTCCTACTCCGCTGGTTCATTGCATGATGGCACCACCCAGGAGCCGGATGGATATTCTCACACCGGCAGAAATTGATGAGATCACTGCGAAGTCCAAACTTATTCCAAAGTATAACCAGGTAATAGATAGTCAAAGCGCATATGAAATTCTCACACAGAAACTTCAGGATGCGGCTGATAAGAATCCCACAGCTCCCGCAAAACCGGGTGCCAAACCCGAACCTTCGACACTGGAAAAAATTCTGAACAGCGGGGCGGCAAAGCAGGTGGAAAGAACGGCTGCCAGCATGATCACCAGGGGACTGCTGGGGGCACTGGGGCTGGGTGGACGCAGCAGCTCAAAAAAGTCCGGATGGTTTTAGTTTGTAATTGATAAACCTTTCGATATGAAACATCCACTGTCGGCTGTTAACAGAAGAAAATTTCTTCATCAGGCCGCATTGACAACGCTGGGCACGGGTGCTCTGGGTATTCTTCCGAAACTGGACTTTGCCCAGTCACCTCCCGATCCAACGATTAATATTATTGGTCCGAGAGAAGGTTATTCTCCGCAAATCGGAATACTGGTATCACAAATGGACTGGGTCAGGGCCACTGTAATCAGTGCAACGAAAGGACTTACACAACCGGAGCTTGATTTTCTGGTAGATGCTCAATCCAACTCCATCGGCGCACTGTTAATGCACTTAGCTGCTACGGACGCAGTATACCAGGATCTTACTTTTTATAATTTAAAGGATTTCAGTCCGGCGAATAAAAAGAAATTTGGAGTGGCCATGGAATTAGGCGATGAAGGAAGAAAACAGATAAAGGGACATGATCTGAATTTCTATATAAATACTATGACGGAAGTCCGCGAAAGCACACTGAAGGAATTTAAAAACAGGGATGATAAATGGTTCCAGGAAGTGGATCCTGATTTCTTCGGAGGACCCACAAATAATTTCTGCAAATGGTTCCATGTTTGTGAACACGAAGCCAATCATCGTGGCCAAATGACCGTAATCAGAAAAAGATTACCGGGTAATCATTCGAAAGCAGAATAATCTGTTACGCTAAAGGCTGAACGCGTAACGCTTAAAGCTATTCAAGTCATCGGTCAACGCCTGTCCCGCTGAATGCGGGGGTCATCAGTCATCGAAAAATAGCGCATCCGTCATCATTCTCAACGCCTTCCTCTAAACCCTCCACCTCCAAATCCTCCACCTCCAAATCCACCACCTCCAAATCCGCCGCCACCTCCGCCGAAACGATCTCCCCCACCTCCCCATCCGCCGCCTTCATGACTGCCGCCTCCCCATTGGCTGGCTCCTGCATTGCCACGACTCCGTGCCTGCGCAGCACTTGAAATTTCAGGTGTAGGGGCTCCTGCTGATTTAGTTTGTGCAGGTCGTGCCGCAGCAGAAGAACTGGTCGCAGGTTTTGTAGAAGACGCAGGGCTCCAGCTGCCATTGCCATTATATTTATTCCATCCGTCACCGGTGTTCTTATATACATTGCCGTCTTTGGCGGCATACATGTCACCATTCGCAGACTTGGCCACTCCTCCACTACCGTTTGGTCCGCTGGCGGCCATGGCCTTTCCGCCATTCGTATTACGTGCACCGGCAACCGTCTGGCCATTGCTATTCGTCGCATGGGCGGTTTGTGTGGCAGTGCCGTGTCCATTATTGTAAACCGAAGTTCCCGCCTGACCATTGACACCTGATCCCTGGCGGGTTGCTGCAGACGCGCCCGTATATGGATTATATGCCTGTCCGGCACTTCTTGTACCATATGGAGTGGATACGGAAGCGCCGCGTGCCATAGTACCGGTATAAGGATTGTATGCCTGGCCAACGGTTCTGGATCCGTAAGGACCATAAGCTGTAGCACTTCTTGCATAAGTACCGGTATAGGAATTATAGGAGGCCCTGTACGTGACCCCCCCATAACCGTATGGATGATAGGCATAAGCACCATAAGTGTACATGCCTCCATAACAAATGGGAAACCCCACCGGCGGATAATAGAAGTAGGGTGGCGCATACCAGCCGGTCCCGGATGCGATGATCATCCCAACCCCCACACCTACTATAAATGCACCCATATAACCAGCCGTATAACTTGCCTCTACCGTTCCTGTAGTGGTTACTGTTTGGGTTACATAAGTCACATTGTAAACTGGTGAACTGGATGGAATCGTATAAATGGCCTGCGGAATGGATGTCGCCACAACCCACGGTCCCTGCGGTGTAGAAGAAACATACCACAACGCATTGATACATGCATAATATGAATTGCTGCCGACCATGATCACTTTATCAGTGGTGTTTTGAGCATAAGAAAGAGATGTCCCTTCAATAACTGTAAATTTTGGATCGCCGGAATAACTGATTGTAACCGGGGGAACCGCTTTCGGATCCACATCCACTTTTGTTGGAATCTGAGCAATCATTACGGCATCCGCAGACTGATCTGTTCCCGGAACGGCACTTAGCACAGCAGCAGCAGGACTGGATTCAGGAATATTGGCAAAATCTGCGGGAAGAACAGGCGTGGCGTATACCCAGGGGCCGTTTAGACTGGGTGCGCTGAACCATCTGCCGGATGTCAGGAAATAATATAATGAGGTCTGGTTGGAAAAGAAAACATAGCTGGATGTATTGGAGGCATATGTCAGATTGGTTCCGGGGATAGATTTCATAGCAGGTGCTCCCTGGAAAAGGATAATCTCTGCCGGACTTGTAGAATAAAATACCATGGGAAATCCGGATGATTTGGCGGGTGCCGGCACAGCTCCCTGGAGAACCTTGGTCCAGTTCTCATCTTTTGCAAGACTCGTCAGGGTTTTTGGTAACTTATTGGTATATGTCCAGGGGCCCTGTAATTGTGCGGATGTCTGCCATTCCGTTCCATCAAACAAATAATACATGTTGCTCTTTGGATCCTGAAATAAGGGCCAGTTCGCATTGAATACATATTTCATACCTCCCTTACTGGCGTCCGTGACAGCTGCCTCTCCCTGCAACTGAAGCAGAATAGCGGGATTGTTACTGACATAGATGGTGGGCGGATCGTTTTTAATATTGGAAGCGCCGGTTGGTGTCTGTTTTTTCGGAGTAGCCGCTACGATCCTGTCCATTGAAACGGTTACTGTTTTCGTAGGATCAAAAAATTCCCTTACTTTCTGGCCCATGGAGGCCGCAGTTGCTTCATCCAATGATGGGAAGTGAACATCACTGACTGCTATGTTAAAAATACTAACCATTCTGGTATAGGTATCTACCGTTGTGGCGGCAGTGATATAAACAACTCCAACTACTTCTTTCTGCTGATAAGGAGTTAGTGAAAAAGCCATTCTGAAATTCAGCGTGGTGTAATTTGGCCAATCCTCTACCTGGGGTGTATAAAGAATCAGGACGGTGCCACTGTTCGTTAATTGCCTCGGCCATCCCGGATCCTGTGCAATTGAAAAGATTGCAATGAATAAAATGGACGCAGTTAAGAAAATTCGCTTTTTCATATTTTCGTTTTCAAAAACATTTCTAAATAAAATATTGATCAGTTCCCAAAGACAATACGGTAATATGTTCACACGAAATATGGCAGGAGTCAGAGTTGATTCTGCAGAAGGATAATGGACCATAAAGTTAGCAGTGTTCCCTTAAAATTTGCTGTCCGGAGATCTATTCAGGAGGACTTAACGGTTAAATATCGCGGGTGTAGTTGGCAGTTGGCAGTTGACAGGTGACAGTTGGCAGGTGACAGTTGACAGTCGATCTCAAACTAATATTTGTACATTACAAATGGCGTAATACTTTGCGTGTAAAACTTAATAAACTTCTATCACAAATCTTTTCCTGAATTGCAATGCCTTTGTTTGTCTTTTCCCGGCTCATGTACAAATAAGTAGTTTGGTTTGTGTCTCGAATTAGCAATCAGTGTTCCAAAAAACTGACTAATTTTGCATCCTACAATCAAAAACATGGAGTTCAGAATTGAAAAAGATACGATGGGAGAAGTAAAAGTACCATCCGATGTTTATTATGGAGCACAGACCCAGAGAAGCATCGATAATTTTAAAATCGCCCAGGATATCAGCCGAATGCCAAAAGAAATTATCCGGGCTTTTGCTTACCTGAAAAAAGCGGCGGCACTCACAAATTTTGATGCGGGTATTCTTTCAGAAGAAAAAACAAAACTGATCGGACAGGTTTCTGATGAGATCCTGGAAGGCAGTCTGGACGCGTATTTCCCGCTGGTCGTCTGGCAAACAGGTAGTGGAACACAAAGCAATATGAACGTGAATGAAGTGATCGCATACAGGGGTCATGTTTTACACGGAGGCTCTCTGAGAGACAAAGAAAAATTTCTACATCCGAATGATGATGTAAATAAATCACAGTCTTCAAATGATACGTTTCCTACAGCCATGCATATTGCCGCATATAAAATACTGGTGGAAGTCACAATACCCGGAATAGAAAAATTACGCAATACGCTGGCGGCAAAGTCCAAAGAATACATGCAGGTGGTAAAAATCGGCCGGACGCATTTTATGGATGCGACTCCGTTAACGCTCGGCCAGGAATTTAGTGGTTATGTTTCTCAACTGGATCATGGTCTCAAAGCAATTAAAAATACTCTTCCGCATTTGTCTGAACTGGCTTTGGGTGGCACTGCGGTCGGCACCGGGATCAATACACCTGAACATTATTCAGAAAACGTAGCAGCACATATTGCACGGCTCACAGGACTACCGTTTATAACTGCTGAAAATAAATTTGAAGCACTGGCGGCGCACGATGCCATCGTGGAATCACACGGCGCATTGAAAACGGTTGCCGCGGCTCTTATGAAAATCGCAAACGATATTCGTATCATGGCCTCCGGTCCG
This sequence comes from Puia sp., assembly GCA_035693345.1. Classification (GTDB taxonomy): domain Bacteria; phylum Bacteroidota; class Bacteroidia; order Chitinophagales; family Chitinophagaceae; genus Puia. Next base: position 6,150 of record DASSGT010000542.1, read on the forward strand.
CGAAGCGGGATCGGCGAACTATTCATTCCCGACAATGAACCCGGCTCATCCATCATGCCGGGTAAGGTGAATCCGACACAATGCGAAGCATTGACCATGATCTGTGCCCAGGTGATGGGAAATGATGTGGCGATCAATTTCGGTGGTGCACTGGGAAATTTTGAGTTGAATGTTTTCAAACCCATGATGATTTATAATTTTCTGCTGAGTGCAAGACTGCTTGGTGATGGCTGTGTCAGCTTCAACGACAAATGTGCTGTTGGTATCAAACCGATTAAAGAAAATATTAAAAGGCATTTGAATAATTCACTCATGCTGGTGACTTCACTCAATCCAAAAATCGGTTATTACAAAGCTGCAGAGATTGCACAAAAAGCACATCTGGAAGGAACAACACTAAAGGAAATGGCTGTCAAACTCGGTCATGTATCACCATCAGAATTCGACGAATGGGTAGATCCGGCGAAGATGGTGGGAAAAACGGACTAATAGTTATTAGTTATTAATTATTAGTTATTAGTTAGAGTTAATAACTAATAACTAATAATTAATAACTATTTCAACACCAATATTTTCTGCGTAGTAACCTGAACGCCGTTTCCATCCAGCATTTTAAAAATATATAACCCCGGCGGAGTATTTCCCAATGGGACATTAAAATGACTGCTGGAAAAAGTTTCGGTCAGAATCCTTCTTCCCGATACATCATACATCGATACCACGAATGGTTGCTGCAGGAAATCACGACATAATACTTCCAGGTGATCGGTCGCCGGATTCGGAAAAAC
>DASSGT010000543.1:0-5723 GCA_035693345.1 Puia sp.
ACGAACAGAAGGAAAATGTAATTTCATTCCTTCCATATCGGCCGTGAATCCTTTTTCATTAAACCATTTAAACATCAGATACATTTCCTTGTCCATCATTAATTTTGCAAGAAAGAGCGGCAGCCTTCTAAATTTTATTTCTCTGCCCAGAACAAGCGACATCCTGATCGCTACCTGTTCATTGCTCAATTCGTCGCCGGCGAGTTCAATTGTGCGGCCAATGAATTTTTCGGGATGCATAAATGTGTCAGCCACACAGGCGCCAATATCCTCCACGGCGATCATCTGATGTTTTTTCCCCGCTTTTATTGAGTCAAATAACTTACCTCCCAGAATTCCTTTAAACACCTGGGGGATGTAGTAATTTTCCATGAATTTAACCGGTCTCAAAATCGTGCAGGGGAGACCAATTTCCTTTATATATTTCTCTATGATGTTTTTTGTTTCGAAATGCGGAACTCCGGTATGGTCATCTGCGTTACAGACGGAACTATATACGAAATGGGAAATGCCTGTCTTCTTCGCTGCATCAGCCATATTTTTCCCGTATCGTATTTCACGCTCAGCGCCGTATTCGAAAAAATTCTGGATACTGAAGACTGCAGAACAGTCCTTCATTGCTTCTGTCAGCGAGCCCGGATCGCCCATATCGCCTTTTACAACCTCTACAGCCTGCGAAATCAATATCTGAGATGAAATACTGTCCGGCGTTCGGGAAAGCGCCCGCACCGGCATATTATTCCTCAGCAGGTGGTGTATGACAGCGCCTCCCTGTCGACCCGTGGCCCCTGTTACCAATACAGTCCTGTCTGACCGGTTATTCGTCATGAATCATCCTGATGCATTTTAGTGCATCATGGATCTTGGACGTTAGGGCCGTTTAAAACGATAGGATGGGAGTCAGTTTTTTTCAGATATTTCTCCATGACCCGCCTGTTATGTTCCAGGTGATGTAATTGCAGTTCCGCCGCGTTTGATTTAAAAGGGTCTATTCCCTTTAGTACGGCTAAGCGCAAATCAAAAAGATGTTCCCTTCCAGCTTTTTCTGATTCCCTGACCATATCGATTTTCAATGCTTCTTCCTGGAATTTTTGCCGGGGATTGTAAAGTCCGTTTAGTTCAGAGCATTGATGGCAAATGCCCTTTTTATTTATCAGAGCGCAGCGTCCGTCAAATATATTGATCATTTTAGACCGGCCTTCACGCAGATAATATTTTACCATAGGCTCGGTCGTTTCGAGAATTTCGGCAATCTCCGTTATTTTAAAATCATATACTTCTTTCAATAAAATACTGATTTGTTGTTCCAGGGGTAGTGTTTTTGAAATACAAGTGAAACAAAAAGCGATATGTTCTTTTATCTCAAATTGTCCCTGCGGGGAAGTGGCCCTGATATGCATGGATTCCTGAAAGAATTGCGGGTCTGAGAGCGCGGCTTCCTTTGAAATATCAGTCACATTTTCAACCCACCGGTTTCTGGATCTGAGACAATCCTTTGCGAGGTTAGATGCGATGGCAAATAACCAGGTTTTTACTGATGATTGTCCCCTGAAACTGTCCCATTTTTCTCTCGCCCGGAGCCAGGTATCCTGAACGATATCTTCTGCGTCATTGACACTCGCTGTTATGCGGAGTATGTAGGATTTTAATTGCCCACCGGATTTTTCAAATTCGATTGTTAACTGGTCTATGTTCATCTCGCTTTTCATTCATGTATATGGACTCTTTGGATATCAGCAGAGGCCGGGTTCTAAAATTACTATTATATTTATTTGTCTATTCATCAGCTATGGAATTAAACTTTTACGATCAGTTCAAAGAATACTCAAATACAGATTTACTGAAAATTGTAGTACGTCCGCAGGAATATCAGTCAGAAGCTTTAGTTGCCGCATCGGAGATCCTGAAAGGGCGGCAGGTTTCAGAAGAGGACATTCGCACCGCTGAAGAATATTTCGATAAAAGAGATGAGCAGGTGCGCTTAAAAAAAGCAAAAACAGAAGCTGCAAAAAATCAGGTGGCTGATTTTCTTGAGCCTATCATACAACCCGGACCTAAGGTAGAACCGGGAAAATGGATCAATCTCTTTCTGGTCTTCATTGCTTTGGAATATCTCCGGGCGATTTTCGTTAAAATCAGGTATATCATTCATACCATACAGTTTTTAACACGTGAAAATCGAAATGGATTTGAGCGGGTCAGCAGAGATTCGTATATCTTCTTTTCAATCTTTTTTGAAATCGCCTATATTATTTACATCCCGGTTCTTTTTTATTTGTTGTATAAAAAGCGACGCTGGGGTTGGATGCTGTTATTTGCGGATCAGCTTATTTCCTTTTTACTATCGATTGGCAACTCCTATTACTTTTTTAAGTATCAGTCTGTGATGACTACGCAGGCAGCTTCCTGGTTATTTTGGATTTTTTTGCGAGGAGTTTTTGTATATTTTCTCTGGCAGGACAAAGTGTCTTCCTATTTTAATGTTCCCAGGCAGATAAAAGAAAAAATCGTAATGGCTTCCATACTTCTTTGCCTTGCATACCTGGCTGTTCTTAAAATCTATTTTTATTAATGTTGTTTGCCGGCAAAAAGCATGATTTTACCGGTCATAAAGGCAGAGTTACCTATATCACCTTGTCATCAAATACCCCATCATTTATTTTTATCCGGAATTTAAAATATAATCGCCGTTCGTTCGTCAGAACTGGATGGTGGTAGGACACGGGATGTCTTTGGCACGAAGTTGGTCAGACGATTGAAATGGTTTACAGAAAGTGGCATAAATATTTCATAAATAAGCGAACATTCACTTATTTTACAGAAAATAAGCGCGTATATGCGGACAAGGAATGCTGAAAAGGAGGAACTGGTCAGGCAGGAAGCCATTGAAATGCTTGTCAGGGACGGGTTTCAGGGATTTAGTATGAACCGGCTGGCCCAGGCCTGCGGTATTTCGGTAGCGACCCTGTATATCTATTACCGCGATAAGGATGACCTCATTCAGAAGATCGGGGCCGAGATCGGCAAGCAGTTTATGGCAAAGACCCTGCAGGATTTCGATCCTGAAATGAGTTTTGCCGAAGGCCTTAAAAGGCAATGGGAGAACAGGGCCGCATTTGCAATAAAGTTTCCCAAAGAGGTCGCATGTTATGAAATTATTCGCCGTTCAAGACATGGCGATGATATCGTGGAAGAAAGCCTGAAGGGATTTAAAAAAACCATGGGCGATTTTACGCATAATGCCATCACGAATAAAGAGTTGCTGCCTGTACCCGTAGAAGTTTTCTGGAGCATGGCTTACGGCCCTCTGTACACATTGTTACGCTTTCATGAAGAAGGCAAAAGCATTGGCGGAAGACCGTTTAAATTTTCAAAAAAAATCATGGAAGAAACTTTCCAGCTGGTACTTAAATCATTGACACCATAACCTGACATATTAAACGAATCACTATGACAATCGATCTATCAAATATTTTCATATTTAAAACAAATATTCAAACTGAATTTGATAAGCTGCGGATAAAGAACGTATTGGATGCTTCCCAAAAAGTGCTCAAATGGAATATCGATATGGATGATGCAGACCGTGTGTTGAGAATTGTTTCAGATTCTCTCAGACCGGAGCAAATTATATCCGTGCTGGATTATGTGGGTTTCGAATGTACAGAGTTAGAATAAATCGCCAATTATGAAACAGGAAAAACAAAAGTCCGTTCCTTTTACGGGCTATCAGAAATTTGCCATATTCGCGCTGGCCATCACGACGTTTACCGTTGTACTTGATTTTATGGTGATGAGCCCGCTGGGAGATATCCTGATGAAATCGCTTAATATAAAACCGGCGCATTTCGGGCTCGCCGTTTCGGCCTATGCATTCAGCGCAGGTATTTCCGGACTGTTAACAGCCGGATTTGCGGATAGGTATGACCGTAAGAAATTACTACTGTTCTTTTATACCGGATTTATAGCCGGCACCTTACTCTGTGGTATTGCCAATACGTATCCATTACTGGTGGGTGCACGAATCATTACCGGTTTATTCGGTGGTGTGATCGGTTCAATTTCGATGGCGATTGTTGCGGATCTGTTTGATCTCCAGCATCGCGGCCGGGTCATGGGTTTTATGCAGATGGGATTTGGAGCCAGCCAGGTACTGGGTATACCGATCGGATTATATCTGGCGAACGTTTGGGGATGGCATGCACCGTTTTTGTGGGTTGGCATCATGGCCATCATCGTTGCCGTTCTGATTGCAATCAAATTAAAACCGCTGACCAAGCACCTGGCCGTTCAGCAGGACAGGTCTGCGCTTAAACATTTGATGCATACCCTGTCAAAAAAAGATTACCGTATCGGTTTCTCAGCAACTGCACTCCTGTCGATCGGAGGCTTTATGATGATGCCATTCGGGAGTGCCTTTGCAATCAATAACCTGCACATTACCCAGCACCAGCTGCCATTATTATTTATGGTTGCGGGATTAAGTACGCTGATCATCATGCCGCTGATAGGGAAATTGAGTGACCGGGTGGATAAATTCAAAATCTTTGTAGCTGCTTCAATCTGGATGGCCGTCGTTGTTGTTATTTATACCAATCTTTCCGTAACACCTCTCTGGCTCGTGATGATATTTAATGTACTGATGATGTGTGGTATCATGAGCCGAATGGTGCCTTCGAGCGCCCTGATTACAGCTGTTCCGGTACTGCAGGACAGAGGTGCGTTTATGAGTATAAATTCTTCGCTGCAACAAATAGCAGGAGGCGTGGCGGCCGCGTTTGCGGGTCTTATCGTTGTTCAGAAAGATAAATTCAGCCCGCTGGAACATTATAATACACTGGGTTATATTATTGTGTGTATCAGCGCTGTTAGTGCGTTCCTGTTATACCGTGTGAGCAAACTGGTAAAAACCAGGGCAAAGCAAACCAGACCACAGAAGGAAGAGCAGGTTATCATGGAAAAGGAGGAGTTTTTGATTGAGTAATATAAAACGGTTTCATGCTCAGCGATATTGATCATTTTTACCTGAAGAAAGATGAACCGGTAAAGAGCTGCCTGATCGCATTAAGAGAAATTATTCTCAAACAGGATCCTGATATAAAAGCTGCATGGAAATATGGCATGCCCTTTTTCTGTTATAAAGGAAAAATGTTTTGTTATCTCTGGAAGCACAAAACGATCGGACAGCCCTATATAGGTTTTGTAGAAGGGAAACACCTGAATCACCCCAAATTGCTGATTGAAAAACGCGCCAGGATGAAAATATTCCTATGTGATCCTGAAAAGGATCTGCCCGTAAAAACAATCGAAATGATTCTAAAGCAGGCGCTTGGCTTGTATAAGAAGGGAATTATAAGAATATAAACCGGGAGGATCAGAATTCCGGAGTTCCGAATGTAACTTATTAACTGCGAATCGGGAATTCGATTTTGCATTTAACCGATAAACGAATCGGTCTGATGAATAGGACTTAATTTCATCTGCGTTCCTTCCTAATATTGCACTTCAGTAATGGTACGACGGATACCTTTTTTATGATTAATCCTTAACAATAAAACAATGAAAAAAGCTATTATTTTTTGCGGACTGTTTATAGCCATTCTTGAGGTTGTTTCTGCGCAATCGAATAAAACTAATCTGAGTCTGCAGGTCTCATCAGCAGCCGCTGCAAACCGAAAGCAGCTCGCAAGCTATGTATGGACAAGAACGGTACAGGTTTTTGT
>DASSGT010000544.1:0-4097 GCA_035693345.1 Puia sp.
GAGCTTTTCACGCGCTTCAAGAGAAAGAGAAGTAAGCTGCTTATAGTTCAGGTCTTCATCTAGACGAACATTATCAAGTCGGGAAATTTTATCGGCAAGTTCGTTTTCACGCTGGATGTATCCCTCATATTTCATTAAAATTTCTGCCTGTTCAACATCTTCTTTATGAAACTTAGAAAGAAATTTGTTGGTCTTTGAGCTGGCATTTATGAAGTCGTAAATGGAAACTCCGGGGCGAGATAGTACACCAAACATTCTTACAAGCTGATTAATTGGTGAAGATCCGAGAAGTTCTAAAATAGGGTTCATTTCGGCCGGAGAAATGCTTTCATTTCTAAAATATTTAATAATAGCATTCGTGTTAGCCAATTTTTCCTGAACCCTCTTATAGCGCTGTTCGGATGCCAGACCAAGTTCAAATGCCTTTGGTGTCAAACGCAAATCGGCATTATCCTGGCGAAGCAGAATTCGATACTCAGCCCGCGAAGTAAACATTCGATAGGGTTCATCAGTTCCCTTAGTTACAAGATCATCGATGAGAACACCGATATAGGCTTCTGCCCTTGAAAGGACAAAAGGCGCCCGCTCATTAATTTTAAGATGGGCATTTATACCAGCCATTAAACCCTGACAAGCCGCCTCCTCATAACCAGTGGTTCCATTGATCTGACCAGCAAAATAAAGATTTTGGATTCGCTTGGTCTGAAGAGAGGAATCAAGCTGGACCGGTGGAAAATAATCGTATTCGATAGCATATCCAGGGCGGAACATTTTTACGTTCTCAAATCCGGGAATCTTTCTCAATGCTTTAATCTGAACTTCTTCAGGAAGCGAAGTCGAGAATCCATTTACATATACTTCAACAGTATTCCATCCTTCCGGTTCAACAAAAATCTGATGCCGGGTCTTATCGGCAAAGCGATTGATCTTATCTTCAATTGAAGGACAATATCTCGGCCCAAGTCCCTGAATTCTTCCAGCAAACATTGGCGACTGTTCAAAACCAGTTTTCAGAATATCATGAACTTCCTGATTAGTATAAGTTATGTGGCAAGGCCGCTGTACAACCAATGCCTTGCTTGACTCGAGATAAGAAAACTTCTCAGGAGACTCATCGCCTGCCTGAACTTCCATTTTAGAATAGTCCAAAGAACGGCCATCCACGCGTGGAGGAGTTCCTGTTTTCATTCTGCCACTTTCAAATCCGAGAGCAATCAATTGCTCAGTAATTCCAGTCGCAGCCTTTTCTCCGGTTCTACCTCCTCCGAACTGCTTTTCGCCTATATGAATTATACCGTTAAGAAAAGTTCCATTTGTCAATACAACGGCTTTGGCCCGCACTTCTATTCCCATCCCGGTAATTACACCGCAAACTTTATCGCCTTCCACAATCAAGCCTTTTACCATATCCTGCCAGAAATCGACATTGGGCGTTTGCTCCAGCATCAGTCTCCATTCCTCGGCAAAACGCCAACGATCACTCTGCACACGAGGACTCCACATGGCAGGGCCTTTTGATCGGTTGAGCATCCGAAATTGAATGGCTGTTTTATCAGAAATTATTCCAGAATATCCTCCGAGGGCATCAATCTCTCGCACAATCTGGCCTTTTGCAACACCACCCATAGCGGGATTGCAACTCATCTGCGCAATTGTCTGCATGTTCATCGTCACAAGCAAAACGCTTGATCCAAGATTAGCGGCAGCTGCGGCAGCTTCACAACCTGCATGACCTGCACCAACAACAATTACATCATAGTCTTTAAGCATTGATTTTTTATCGGACAACAAAGGTAAGCTGCAGATGATTCAGATTATACAAATTCCGCCGATAATAAGGAAAGCCGCAACAAAATGATGCGGCTTCAACATAATATTAAGAGGTCTCTTACTTGGATTTAGGAGCTGTTCCGGTTGAATAATAAAGGATATTATGAATATCATCAGCATCCCGGTAATCAACTTTAAGCGTTTTATCGGTTGACTCAAGCACCTTGAACTTTTTAATAGCACCTGCATCTGTTGTCATTGTAATCCAAAGATTGTCTTTGCTCAATGTCCATGTGCCACCCTCAGCAACGCCATTCATGATCAAACGGTAACGGCCACTGTCGGTTAACAATAACAAATCTCCTTTTTGTTCATTCGTTGGCTGATGTATATCACCGAAATTCTCCGTCTGAGAAAGGTTCCATGTGGTGCAAAGTGCTTTTGCTTTGGCAGTAAGTCCTGTTGTTGTTGTTTGCGTTGTGGTAGTTGTCGTTGTTTTGGTTTGCGCGGTTTGTGCAAACATTGAAACTCCAACAAGTAAAAGGGCAGAAGTAAGAATGTTTTTCATGGCGATGTCTTTAGAATTGACGTAAATCTAGTGCATTTTCCTCTTCGGTACGCATGCGTTTTATCTCCCGCAGCGTCTTATCCCCGAAACCGCAGAGGTGCAGCAATCCGTGTGCCATAACACGATGAAGCTCGTCTGTCTTGGATGTTTTGAATTTCCCTGCATTCTCATAAACGCGGGGAATGCTGATATAGATTTCACCCACAACACCATTTTTCGCTTTCTTATCGGCAGAATAATCGAAACTGATAATATCAGTGAGCGTGTTGTGGCGAAGAAATCTTTTATTGATGTCCAGCAGATAATCGTCGCTTACAAAAATGTAATTGAGCGAAGTAATTTTCTTTTTATGTTTTCTGGAAATTGAATGCAGCCATTTGGCTACTGCAATTTTATTTTTTAGTGAAAAGCGAATATCCCCTGTGAAAAAAAGGATTTCGTTACCGGCATCTCCCATTAATTATTTGTAATGAGAAAGTTGAGTTGAACTGAACGTCCATTATCAGAAAATTCAACTTTATCTGCGAGGTGGCGCATGAGAAATACTCCGCGTCCGTGAGGCTTTTCGAGATTTTCAGGATTGGTCGGATCGGGCAGGTTTTTATAATCAAATCCGGATCCCTGGTCAGTAACTTCAAATGAAAGAGAATTTTCTCCGGCAAGAAAAGCAAGGTTTACTTTTTTGCCCGGATCCAATTTATTTCCATGTTGCATGGCGTTATTGACAGCTTCTGTTACTGCTACGAGAATATTTCCGTAATGATCTTCGGATATTCCGTAAGCCGAACAAATTTCGTTAATCAGTTTTTCCACAAGTCCGATATTATCGGCGACGGACGGGAACGATATTTTTTGCTCCCTAATCATTTCTTCAGCATGGGTCATTTTTCGGTAGGGTCATTTTTGTTCTACCCCGTTGAAATAGGTATTCACCTTATTCTTATAAAAAGGAGACAGGGCCGGGGGAACCGTTTTAAGAAGCTCAGCTTCTCTCTGTTTCTGACTGTTATACTCCGAAAATCCCGCAGGGTTACTTTGTTGTTGATTTTTTGCTTCGTTTGACTGTCTTTGATCATCCATTTCCTTCTGTTTCTCAGCCTTTTCATACTCCAACATTTTATCTAAAATTTCTTGCTGGCGCTGAATTGTTTCTGCCGTAACCTGCTTATTGACCAGGTCTGTTTCCGTTTGTTCCATCTTTGCCTGGGTCTGTCCGCCCGCATCGACTCCCCCTTCACCATCTTTACCGGGTTTCATCGCATCCTGAAGCATCTGGCGGATATAAGCCTGTTCAGCGGCCATCTTCGCCAGCTGTTCTGCCGTTCCGGGCTTGCCACTATCCTTAAGCGCCTTCATCTGCTGGTTCAATCCTTCCTGCATGGAACGCAGGCTGGACATTCCCGGTTTGTTTTTCTTTCCGTTGCCGGGTTTTTTACAGCTTCCGCCTGAGCATTGTGATTTACTCTGTGCATTGGCTTCCGCCATCATTGCTTCGAGAGATTCGTTCAGCATCAACGCAAGATTATTGATTGAAGTCATCGCTTGCTGCTGACGGTTTTGTGCTTCGGATGTATTTCGATCGCCGAGCGAATTCTGTGCGCGATCCATATTCATATTAATGTTTGTGACTTCCTTATTCACGAGCGGGGAAATTTTCGGATTGCGTTTACTCAACGCCAGCAAACTGTCTTCGATCATTTTTGAATCGTCACGTAATTTTTTCTGCTCACGGGCGAGATCAGTGTATTTCGGATCATTG
>DASSGT010000545.1:0-3844 GCA_035693345.1 Puia sp.
GGAAATACGATCGGCCCCCAGCTTCCTGTTGGAAGTGGGAATCTGGGAATAGACTATTTATACGGGATAAACACGAATTATTCTTATGATATCACAGCGTACATCCAAAGTGCGATAGCACAGGGCGCACCGAATAATGCAAAGAATGGACTGATCATCGTAACACCCGCCGCTACCTTCAATATCTTGTTTAACCGGGCTGTGATTGGCAACTCGTATAATGCGCAAAAGTCAAATCAAATTTCTTTGAAAATCTATTACGCTTCATATTACTAATATGACCAAACCGAACGGTTTCACATCTTTGCGACTTAATATCACGATCGTTCTAACCGTTCTGTTGATCGCGTCTGGTTATTCACAAACCAATAATCAGCCTTATTCAATTCACGCCATTGGAGATATTACGGATAATATTATTAACAGGACGAGTGGTATGGCGTCTACCGGACTCGCTTACAGAAACAACAGATATATCATCACAAACAACCCCGCCTCTCTGAGCGCGATGGATAACCAGTTTTTTGCAGGAGAAATCGGAGTGAACGGTCAGTATATTAACTATACAGGAAACGGCGTTAGCGCCACCAACCATCAGTCTTCCGACATTACTTTTAAAAGATTTGCACTTGGCACAAAAATATTCCGGCATTGGGGAAGTGCGGTTGGCCTGGTTCCATACAGTGAAGAAAATTATGAGTACTCGGGAGTTGAGCAGATCGGCGGTAGTTCCGCTGTTATACCGACCTATAACCAGGGATATGGTGGTATTAATAAAGTCTTCTGGGCGAATGGGTATGAATTTCTGAATCATTTTTCTATCGGCCTCACAACTTCCTACCTTTTCGGTTCAATAAATAATAAGAATATTATCCTCGGTCAGGCTGCTTCCATTTACCTGTCCAGCAACAACAATACTTTCTTTGATCATCTGTATCTTGATTATGGAATTCAGTATTATGCATCGATCGATAAGCATTGGGATTTCACCATCGGAGCAGTGTATGCAAATCAGACGAATCTGAGAGCAGAAACAAATACAAATGTCATCAATCTGGATTCCAATGTACTGCGTACAAAAACTACGGTGGGCACCTACACGCTCCCATCAAGTTATGGTTTTGGCTTTTCCCTTACCAGAGATAAAAAATATACACTGGTCGGAGATTACAAATTTCAGAACTGGTCAAGTCTTCGGTCTACTACAGGCGATTTTTTTTATGAAAATAGTCAGCGGGCTTCCATAGGTCTGGAGATCTCAAATAAGAAAGTTGCCTATAATACTTTGTACGAAACTTCTTTTTTCCAGGCTGGTTTTTATTATAACAAAACCTATCTCATTGTGAACGGCACACCCATCAATGATATAGGAGGTTCCATCGGTATCGGTGTGAACTCCAAGCGAAGCATACTTTCTCTGTTAGTGGTTCTGCAATATGGTATCAAGGGAACTACTCAAAATAATCTGCTCAGGGAAAACTATGGAAACCTGAGTTTTATTTTCTCCATGCGTGACTTCTGGTATACTCATGGAAGAAAATTTGAATAATCTTTCCGGTCAAATTAATCTTCCCGATCAAAGAATATTTAGAATGTTTCCCAGCGGAACACCAAGACCTGTGCAGGCGTCCCAACCCGGACCTGCAGTATATCCCCCGTTTTTTGCAGTTATATTATTGCCCTCTGTGATGTCTTTGAATACCGGTGCAGTAGATGCATAAATTTTTGGATTTATGAATCCAACCTTTCGCTTTAATTTTTGATTTGCCAGAGCAATCAATCCTGCAATCAGTGGTGCCACTGCACTGGTACCACCCACTACGGTCCACTGTCCGTCTACCAGAACATTATACCCGCTGGCAGAATCTGCGTTTGCAGCAATGTCTGGAAGACCTCTCCCTTTTTTATTATTTCCATTGACTGTTGCAGGCAGAGGGATATTTTTCTGATAGTCCGGAACGGGAAAAACATCACTGATACCACCGCCGGTTGCCCATCCGTCCTGATCATTCCAAACAGTTTCGGAATCAGATAATAGTCGGGTGCCTCCGCAGGCAATAGCATATGGACTGCTTGCTGGAAAATCGACATGTGCTTTGCCATCTGTTTCCCGGTCAGATGACCCGTTATCGCCGGCAGCAACGGTTACCGTTACACCCAGCGCAGCAGCTGACATGAGCGTCTCATTGAAATTCTGCATTGCCTGATCGGTCCACTGCGATTCAGCTGCACCCCAGCTGATTGAAATAACAGAAGGATTATTTATAGGGTCATGTATGGCAGTGCTAATCGCATCCAGAAATCCTTTGTCAGTATTCGGAGCGAAATAAACTACAATTTTTGCTCCTGGCGCCACTGCACCTGTCACTTCAATGTCTAATGCCACTTCGCCGTCAGCACTGTCTGCAGTGGAAGGAGTATTCAAAGCTCCGTCCACCGATTGCGAGATAATGGCAGGAAGTGAAATACCCAGTTTGCTGAAATAATTTTGCATGTCCGCATTGCGATAACCGCCGCCCAGCTCAATGAGTGCAATACATTCACCTGTTCCATTGACATCGCGGGGATATTTGTACGCTTTTGCTACAGCATCCGGATTATATGAAACAGTCGTTGCCCTGGGATGAACGAACCCTCCATCATTTTTCAGTAAATGGAACATGGGTCTTGCCTGAGGACGGTTGTCCAAACCAAAAACCCCGGTGATAATATCTTTCAGAATTTCGGGTATGTGAACTGAACCAGTCCGGCCGCGGTAACTGATTCCGTTTACAGAAATGAAATCAGCCAGGTTCACCTGAAAAGCATCATTGAATTTTTGGACCGATCCCATCAGGATAACACACCTTCTTGAAACCGAAGATTGAAGAACTGTCAAATCATGTTGTCGGGCAAAATCAACAACCAGGTCGATATCTTCCTGGGAAGCACCAAATCTTCGGTCAAATACTTCCCGGCTAACCCGTTTGTTTTTCCCATTTGTAATGCCTCTGATGTAATTCCGGATCGGGTTTTTTCTTCTGATCTTGACTAACACTTCAATCACCTGATTGAACGATGTATTACCAACATTTGTCCCGGCCGGAAGTTTCCGGAAACTGCCAGTCAGTTCAATCCGGGATTCAAATTTTTTGGATGTTTGTAAGTACTTGCTTTTTGCTGCAGACATAACAGATTTTTTTGAAGATATTTGCAGAATGAATCATACGTTACGTGTTGCTATACTTGATCTGTACGAAGGACGACCAAACGAAGGTATGCGCTGCATCCAGCAAATCCTTCAGGAATATAGTCGGGCTAAGGGTTTACCTGTAGTTACTAAAATTTTCGATGTCCGTCTGAAAGAAGAGCTTCCTGATCTTTCATTCGATATTTATTTGTCAAGCGGTGGCCCCGGAAGCCCACTGGAAACAGAAGGCGTTTCTTGGGATAATAAATATATGGATTGGTTGTACAATCTGGTTAAGCATAATAAAATATCGAGTGAGGCCGACAAAAAATATGTATTCTTTATATGTCATTCCTTTCAACTCGCGTGCCGTTTTTTTAAAACGGGTAAAGTGACAAAAAGAAAATCCACCGCATTTGGTGTTTTCCCGATTCATATGAAATCGGAAGGGAAAAAAGATGCTGTTTTCCATGGGTTGAAAGATCCGTTTTATGCAGTGGACAGCAGGGATTATCAGGTTATAGAAGAGGAAAAAACAGATGTTAAAAAGAAAGGAGCTACCGTGCTGGCAATAGAAAAGGAAAGACCCCATATTCCATTGCAAAGAGCCATTATGGCCATTCGTTTTAACGAATTCATGCTGGGCACGCAATTTCATCCCGAAGCGGATGCTGC
>DASSGT010000546.1:0-2521 GCA_035693345.1 Puia sp.
CGGAGTCAATCTCCTCTTGAGTCATACGATCGCTTTTATTGATCAGTACGAATGCCGGAACCTTCAGATGCAATCCCGAAAATATTTCGTCATTTTCTTCCAGGCTGTCTTTACCGTCTAAAAGCAATAACGCAACGTCCGTATCTGCCACTGCCTGACGGACGGCATCCATCATTTTTTCATGCAGTTTATATCTGGGGTCGATGATCCCGGGCGTATCGGAAAGAATCATCTGGTATTCCGGTGCTGTAAGAATTCCTTTGATACGGTGCCGCGTAGTCTGCACCTTGTGAGACACAATAGCCAGTTTTTCCCCCATAAGTGCATTCAGGAGGGTGCTTTTGCCCGCATTGGGCTTTCCAAACAAATTTACAAATCCTGATTTCATAAAACGGCTGCAAAGGTAACCAATCGGCAGCCAAAAGACGGTCCTTTATCCGTCCTGAAAAACTAATTAACAGTTCCGATTGTATTTAATTGGAAATTCGGGAGAAATACATAACTTCATTGTTTAAACATTAAATGCAATTATATGGCAACTATAAAATGGGTTCTTGATCCCACACACGCAGAAATTCAATTTAAAGTGCGTCATCTGATGATCACTACAGTGACAGGATCATTTGGCAAATTCGATGCATCTTTTGAGACAACGGATGATAATCTGGAGACTGCAAAAGTAAATTTTTCTGCGGAAGTCGATTCTATTACCACCAATAACGAACAACGCGACGCACATCTGAAGAGTGCAGATTTTTTTGAAGCTGAAAAACACCCTGTGCTGACGTTTGTCAGTACAAAATTGGAAAGAGTATCCGGAGAAAATTACATTTTGCACGGAGACATGAGTTTTCACGGGGTCACAAAAAACATAAAACTGAAAGTTGAACACGGCGGTGTGATCAAAGATCCATGGGGAAATACCCGTACCGGTTTTGCGCTGGAAGGAAAAGTAAGCCGTAAAGATTTTGGATTGGTTTGGAATGCAGCAACGGAAGGCGGTGGTGTGGTAGTCAGTGATGAAGTAAAAATTCACGTTAATGCCGAATTTATAAAAGCGGCATAATATATTCACGGCGACCTTATATATTTGTTGCTATGAAAATATTTATGGGCCTGTTCTTTACAGGATCCGTATTTTTTTGCTTTGCACAAAAAAAAACAGATCCGGTACTTTTTGCTAATTCCATCAAATCCGAAAATCTTCAGAAACACTTATACCAAATAGCCGGACCGGCTTTCGAAGGAAGAGAAACCGCTACCCCGGGGCAACAAAAGGCGGCCCGTTATATTGAAGATTATTTTAAAATCCTGGGGCTAAAACCTGGTAACAAAGACAGTTTTCAATATTCTTATCCGGTGTTTAAAGACAGTCTTATATCATCGAATATCCGGGTGAATGGCCATGAGTTTGAATTAAACACGGATTACCAGAACAGACTTCTCTCCAAATCGTTTTCCTTTTCTTACGGATTGTCCAATGTCGTTTTTGCCGGATACGGGTTGTCAGACTCCATTCGGGACGATTATAAGGATATAAATGTCAGGGGTAAAATAGTGATGATTCTGGGAGGTTTTCCTCCGGGTTATGTACAGAAGCAGATCACAAAAAAGGGTTTTAATAGCTTTGCAAAAGCAGATGCCGCACTATCACATGGAGCTGTGGCCATCTTATCCATTCAGGAGGACTTTCCCCGAAATAAACCGCTGGGTGATCCGGAATTAATGTACCGGACTTATTTCAGAGAGGAAATTTCACCTGCTTTTTTCTATATATCGGAAATCATCGCCCGTAAAATCATGGGGGCAGATTACGATCTGGCCAAAAAAGGCTCGCCAGTAACGAAATCATATACGGCTGATATATTTCTCAGCCTTCAAAAACATACTCAGCTGCTTCAAAGTTCGGATGTATTGGGATTTTTGGAAGGAGGGGATCTGAGGGACGAAGTGTTGGTCATTTCTGCCCACTACGATCACCTGGGCAAAAAAGACTCAGTTATTTATTTTGGGGCTGATGACGACGGTTCCGGAACGGTTAGTCTGCTGGAGCTGGCTGCTGCCTTCTCGAAAGCAAAAGCAGTGGGCAAAGGACCACGGAGGAGCATTTTATTCCTGGCCAATTCCGGAGAAGAAAAAGGGCTGTGGGGATCTGAATTTTATACTGATCATCCGTTATATCCTTTGGACAAAACAACAGCTGATCTGAATATTGACATGATCGGCAGAAAAGATCCAAACCGCAAACAGGGAGATTCAAATAACTATATATACATCGTCGGAGACGATAAGCTTAGTAGTGATCTGCATACGATTAGTGTTGCCATGAATAAAAAATACACTGGTCTTGAACTGGATTATAAATTCAATAACCCCAGGGACCCTCTGAGGATCTATTTTCGGAGTGACCATTATAATTTCGCACGAAAGGGAGTACCCATCATATTTTATTTTGACGGCATAAATGCAGATTATCACAAACCGACAGACACCCCTGATAAAATCAATTATGATTTGATGG
>DASSGT010000547.1:0-2653 GCA_035693345.1 Puia sp.
ATGGGCGGAGCCAATGCGCCGGATGATCTGGAGAAAGGTTTTCAGACACAGACCTGGCTCGCCGTCAGCAACGATGAACAGGCAAAGGTCAGCGGTCATTATTTTTATCATCAGAAACAAAAACGTCCACTGTCTGCAGCCGGCGACAAGGACGTACAGGAAAAATTTCTATCGCTCTGCGAAAAGATCACCGGCATTCATTTCCCGGTTGATTGAATCAACCCGCGCGGGCAGCTTATTTCAAAAATGTTAATTGTTGAAAATACTCAGGTTGTTATCTTAATTTAGTTTCCCCGGAAATTGTGAGCATGAATAACACATTGATTTCATCAAAATCTGGATATTCGTGTTTAAAAGATTTTTCTTCCTATTCGTGTGTTTTGTATTTCGTAATGAATACACACACGCTCAAAATTCCTACAATTTTGATTTCGAAACATTAAGTGCATCAACCGGTTTGCCCGAAGGCATATATTCAAATCAACCGAAGGAATATTCATTGTCAGTAGATTCTTTGATCAGGCAACATGGCAAATATTCCGTGTCGCTGGAGCAAAAAGATCAAAATGCAAAGTTCGGAGCATTTAGTTTTTCATTTGAACCCCGATTCAGTGGAAAGAAATTAACCCTTAAAGGATATATAAAGACCGAAAACGTTTCTGACGGTTTCGCCGGCCTGTGGATGCGGGTCGATGGTAATAGCGGCGTGCTGAGCTTTGATAATATGCAGGAGCAGAATTTAAAAGGCACAAATGAATGGAAGGAATATACCATCAGTATAGATTTTGATGAGGAGGAAGCTAAGTCTGTTTACATAGGCGCCTTGCTGGCAGGCAAGGGCAAAATATGGCTGGATAATTTCCATTTGCTGATGGATGAAAAGGACATTTCTTTGGCGCCCGTTCCAAAAAAATTACAACACAAGGCTGACCTGGATACTGCATTTCTGAATGGTTCCGGTGTACACATAACAGAATTGAATAAAATGCAGGTTAATAACCTGGCCAATCTGGGCATGCTATGGGGTTTTTTAAAATACTATCATCCTGCGATCGGAAATGGCCAGTTCAACTGGGATGCAGAACTGTTCAGAATATTGCCGAAAGTGTTGGGGGCATCATCAAAATCTGCATTCAGTACCATCGTTGAAAACTGGGTGAACAGCCTGGGAAGACCCGTTGCCTGCGACACTTGTAGTAAATTATTGAAGGCAGACGGCAGCATGCAATCGATGCCGGACTATGGATGGATTTTTCAAAAGAATAATCTGGGAAAATCGCTGACAACTAAACTCGAAGACATAAAAAATAACCGTCATCACGGAAAGGGATATTACATAGATGAAGTAACCGGCATAGCTAATCCGGTTTTTAAGAATGAAAAGCCATATTATAAAATGTCTTATCCGGATGCCGGCTATCGATTATTGTCGCTGTTTCGATATTGGAACATCATTCAGTATTTCTTTCCGGACAAGTATTTGATTGGTGAAGACTGGAACCCGGTGTTGGAGGAATTTATTCCGAAGTTTATTGGAGCGAAAGATACTGCCCAATACACACTGGTATGCCTGGAATTGATTGCCCGGGTACATGATACACATGCCAATATATGGGGGCGCAATGATGTGTTGGAAAGAGTCCGGGGAATTTACAGGGCACCTGTTCAGGCAAAAATGATCGAAAATAAACTGGTTGTTACAGGTTTCTATATTGACACATTAGGTATTAAGGACCAGATTAAAGTAGGAGATGTTATCACAAAAATAAATGGAGAATCTGTTGAGCGGCTCATTCTGAAAAACTTATATCTGACGCCTGCTTCGAATTACGAAACACAGCTGCGCGACCTACCGGCAATACTTTTAAGAACACAAACCGGCCAGCTGCCATTAGAGATCAATAGGGATGGAAAACTCTTTACCATGGATGTGAAGACTTTTCTTACAAACAGGCTGAATATGAAATTGGACTATGATCCCAATCCCGCCGATAGTAGTTATAAAATAATCAACGGTAATATCGGATATATTTTTCCGGGTAAATATCGAAACCGCCAGCTGGATGATATCAAAAAGGCATTCGCAGGTACAAAGGGAATGATCATTGATATGCGATGTTATCCATCTGAGTTCATGCCTTTTACTTTTGGAGCCTATATAAAATCCATTCCATCGCCCTTTGTAAAATTCACGAGCGCAGATCTTGATATGCCTGGTTCATTTTCCTTTGGTGATTTGCTAAGTAATGGGGAAGTAAATTTTAATAACTATAAAGCCCCTATTGTGATCATCGTAAATGCGACGACGCAAAGCCAGGCTGAATATACGACGATGGCATTCCAAAGTTCGCCCAATGTAACTGTTATAGGAAGTATGACGGCGGGCGCAGACGGAAATGTTTCACGAATTTCATTGCCTGGTGGGATATTGACTGCGATTTCTGGTCTGGGTGTTTACTATCCAGACGGATCAGAAACGCAAAGGAAGGGTGTAAAGATTGATATGGTTTTGCATCCAACCATACAAGGAATTAAAGACGGGAGAGATGAAATTCTTGAAAAGGCAATTGAAATGATAAATACAAATAAGACCGTCTCTAAAAACTGATGATCTTCTTCCCAATCCTTTTTAGCATAATAAGAAAATCTATTG
>DASSGT010000548.1:0-3498 GCA_035693345.1 Puia sp.
GCTGATCTGATTTGTACCCGGATGAACTTTATGGGAGAAGAAGATCGGTTGTTCAGGCTGATAATTCTGTTGTCTTCCCAGTCCAATGGCGCCCTGCACTACATAATATCCTCCGATTACAAACAGAACGAGACCCAGAAAAGTAAGATAGACTTTGTTACGGTAAAATGGTATGGGATCGTGTGAAGGAACACCGGACTTGTCATCTGAAAGTTTCTTCAGGTTGCTGTTCACCTGTAAAAGGACCAGCATAATCACAGCCAGGATCAGGGTAAGTATACCGTAGAGAAGGCTGTTGTCGGATTCCAGGGTTTGAGTGGCAGGACCCTCATTTGGATTTTTGGCACCACCAGCTCCCGGTTCGGGATAGGTTTCTATATATTTAAGTATTGCATCAATTTCCGCGTCGGTAAGTTGCGGAAATGTATTCATAGGCGTTTTGCCAAACTGTATATATAAGTCATTAAAATATTTATTCCCGGAGGCCAGTACAGCAGAGTTATTCCGGATCCATGCGTGAAGAAGTTTTTGATCGGGAACACGGGCAGTCACCCCTTTCAGGGCCGGACCGGTTACTTGTTTTATGGGATTGTGGCAGGAAGCGCAGTCGCTTTGAAATAAAGCCTTGCCATCCTGGGCCATCGTTAGATTACCGGTAAACAGGAAAAATGCAGTGAGAAAAAAAATGAAGGATATTCGGAAAGCACTTAGTCTGTAATGATGCATATATACAACAATGTATAAATGTGAAAAATCACTTCGGTTGGCTGCAAAAGTAAGCCATGAAATTAACAATATACCAACATGCGGAAATTTTTTTTTCCCTTATCTGGCCTGCATTTCAGCCGATTATGCATTTTTTTAAAAACTGAATGTCACAGCATTGTCATTGCATTTCTGCATGATTTCTGATGCAAAAAAGCGCACAATACAAACCATTTTTTTACCACATCTTTACAACAATTATTAATTATTAGATATTAATTATAAACGGGCCGTTCAAAAATGCAGGAAATCGTTTCGGGTTTCAGGAACATTTCTTAATTACAGTTAAGTTAGTTATAAAGACCGGTTCAAGTTTTTTTTATGAAGGAAGAATTACCTCCAATCCGTCTGGCTGTTTTTGCTTCAGGGCAAGGTACCAATGCGCGGGAAATTATTCGATATTTTCATGAAGATGGTCATTTGGTGTTAAACCGGCGGGTTGAAGTTTCCGTGATCGTTTGTAATAAAAGCGGCGCAGGAATTCTGGAAATTGCCAGGGATGCCGGCATACCGGTTCTTCTGATTGAAAAGGAAAAATTTTTTCGCGGATCTCATTACCTGGAAGAATTCAGGGTCAGAAATATTTCATTTATCGTACTGGCGGGATTTTTATGGAAGATCCCTCCGGAACTGATCAGGGCTTTTCCTGACCGGATCCTGAATATTCACCCGGCCCTATTGCCCGCCTACGGCGGTAAGGGCATGTATGGGAAAGCCGTCCATGAAGCGGTGGTCGGTGCCGGTGAACATCAAAGTGGCATTACCATTCATTATGTGGACGAGCTTTATGATCACGGGAGAATTTTCTTTCAGGCCAGCGTCAGCCTCTCTCCGGAGGAAACGGCAGAAACACTGGCTGAAAAAATTCATGTGCTGGAACACAGGCATTATCCTGAGCAGATCAGCCGGTGGTTGGGAAAACGGCTGACAGCTGATGGCTGATGGCTGACGGGTAGTAGTTGGCGGTTGGCAATTGGCAGTAGGCAGCTCACAATTAGTGATGTAGTGTCAGTGATTCAGTTACTTCCAGTCTTCCAGTCTTCCAGTCTTCCAGACTTGCTAAAGCTTTCCTTAAGTTTGAGCAAAACCATAAATGTTAGAACCCTTCGTCCTATTTTGGCGTTCCTATTTCTTAAATTATCCTGTTTGACCCGTTTTTACGCATATTTCAGAATAACGATATTCTTTTTTCTCCTGGCTTTTTGTTCAGTTGAAGCCGATGCGCAGCAGGTTACGATTCACGGTACCGTATTTAATATGTATAAAACAAGACCGCTGGACGGGGTCAGCGTGGTCTGTAGTTGTGGAAGGGGAACCACCACCGACTCCAACGGAAATTATTCGATCCGAGTGAACGGAGATGATTCCCTGCGTTTTTCATACCTGGGCCGCGCGACCCAGTACTTCCCGGTCATGATGATGAATTCAACAACAGGTTTCGATATCGCCCTCCACGTAAATCCAACAGAACTGGCCGAAGTGCGGGTGGCCCCTAAAAATTATTATCTGGATTCCCTTCAAAACCGGAAAGACTATGAGAAGATTTTTAATTTCAAAAAACCGGGGCTGGAAATATCGGAGGGAGCAGATGGCAATGCCGGGCTCGATTTAGATGCGCTGATCAATATGTTCAATTTTAAAAAGAACAGGCGCATGCTGGCCTTTCAGAAAAGGCTGGTAGAAGATGAGCACGACAAATTCATTGATCATCGGTTCACACGATATATTGTAAAAAAAATAACGGGACTCACCGGGGATGCTGCGGACAGTTTTATGTTTCGCTATCGTCCTTCATATGAATTCACCAAGATAGCTTCCGATTACGAATTCTTTGATTACATCAAACTTGCTTACCAGGATTATAAAAGAGAACGCACTTTCCAAAGGCAGCCGGCCAGGAAGGAAGAGCCTGGTCCGACTCCCAATCCATTGCACTAGTCGAAGGCGAAGGCGTAAGGCCAAAGCTAAGGCTGGTGTAAGATGCTAAATGTGTAAATATTAAAAATCTGCATTATTTTATGAAACGAATACATGATACTACTTTCATCTTTTTCTCTTTCTTTCATCTAAAATTTTCAAACAAAACTTTAAGCCTTAGCCTTAAGCCTTCGCCTTAGCCTTCTCTTCGCATTTGCCTTCGCCTTAGCCTTCTCTTTGTCTTTTAAAATTAAGTTTTAAAATTTCCGCTTTACGCTTTGCGCTTTCCGCTAAATTGCTCTTTCATGCAATTACTCCGGCATATCCCATTTTTAAAAGCGGTTTTCTTTCATAGTATTTCTGCTTTCGGCGGACCGCAGGGACATATCGGCATGATGATGAAAACCTTTGTCAATCGAAGGCACGATATCACGCAGGAGGAACTGATGGATTATAATGCATTTTGCCAGTTGCTGCCGGGTGCTTCGTCCACCCAAACGCTCACACTGATTGGATATAAACGCGGCGGTATTCCACTGGCCGTGCTCACACTGATCATCTGGATACTCCCCGCCTGCATCATTATGGGGGTATTTTCCTTCTTTATAGAATATATCAATCATAAAAATGGCAGTGCAGATCTGTTTCGTTTTGTGGAACCCATGACGGTTGGATTCCTGGCCTATGCAGCATGGAAGGCTTTCCGGATTTCTATCCACAACACCATTACACATTTTATTATGGCGGTCTCAGCCGTCGCCACATTCCTGTTATTCAAAACACCCTGGATTTTCCCGATTGTGATTGTACTGGGTG
>DASSGT010000549.1:0-2892 GCA_035693345.1 Puia sp.
AGACTGAATTTTTATCTGGCCCATGTGTTCCCTTCCAACAAAAAAGGATCTAAATACGATACCATCGTTGAACTTGTCCGACATAAGGACACAACCGTTCATTTTAAAGACAGGCTTGTAGTGCCCGCAAAAATGGATTCGGCAAGCCGGATAAAATATTATAGTGTTTGCCGCGATAGCACCATCCAGATGCGCTTTCCATTGGTGGGTGATCCCACGCAGCAAACGGATACAGCGGAACCGATCAGGTATGTAGTGGCAGATACAGTGTACGACAAGAAGGCGCCGCCAAAGGAAGAGCCGGAATGTGAACTTAACTGGGCGGTTTCTGTTGAAATCGGAAATTCATGGAACAGCATACCCCGGCTCGATGATCCGATTCAGCATACACAAACCAACGGCGGACAATTTACCGGAGCGATAGAAATTTCAAAATTCATGGCACCCTGGTTTCAACTGGGTCTGCGCGTTTCTTATATCACACTCTCTTACCAGGATGACGTGAATTATCCGGGATACACACCCGGGACTTATAACACTGTGTATCTCGCAAAGCCCATCATTCCTATTCAGTTATTCGGACAATTCAATTTTGGACAACCGATCGGTTTTGAAGAAAATGTTTCACTTGCCATTGGTTATTCAGTTCCGGTCAACGGAAAAATAGTCAGCGGCAACAATACACTCGTAACAAATCCGAATCTGAAAGGAGATTTTACGGCGAGCCTGAAATTCGGAATCGTTTATTATTTCTCCTGTCACGTAGGCGTCGGCGCCAGTTTCACCGGTGAATATTTTAATAATAAAAGCGATTTCATTGCTTACAGCCTGTATGCACTTCCCGTGCAGGCAGGATTACATTTCAGATTCTGAGATACTTCCAGACTTCCAGTCTTCCAGTCTTCCAGACTTGCTACAGATTCCGCTTTTTCAGCTCATCGATCGCATGATTCGCCGCTCTGGCAGCAAATGCCATATATAAAATAGAAGGACTCTGATTACCCGTACTCGTCATGCACGCTCCGTCGGTGACAAAAACATTTTTACAATGATGCAGTTGGTTCCATTCATTGAGTAATGAATCTTTCGGATCCTTCCCCATCCTGCATCCGCCCATTTCATGAATATCCAGGCCCGGTGCCTGTTTGGTATCATGCGAATGAACATTCTTACAACCCGCTTTCTCCAGCATCTCGGAACTTTGGTTCATAAAATCAACCACCATCTTATCGGCATTGTCATCGTAATCGA
Source organism: Puia sp. (assembly GCA_035693345.1). Taxonomy (GTDB): domain Bacteria; phylum Bacteroidota; class Bacteroidia; order Chitinophagales; family Chitinophagaceae; genus Puia. The sequence continues at coordinate 1,252 of DASSGT010000549.1, forward strand.
CAGACGTGATCAATTGCGGAATACCCCATGGATCTTTCAGGTCTTTACTCAGTTTCAGATGATTGGATTCACGCGGGATGGTTTCTCCCTGCATATACATGCCCGCCATCCAGGGACCGGGCTCGGTCATTTCATTTTTAAAGGATGAACCAATACCATCGGGTGTTCCGTTGAAGGAAGCCGCACTGCGACGCGACCATACAAATGTTAAAAAGCCCCCCAGATAATCCGTATCCTTTTTATGAAGATTGCGGTAATTGGCGATAATCGGATTGGTCGGATTGCGGCCATAACTGTATTTATCTTCATATCCCGGAAATTCACCACCGGCACTCGCACGATAATTATGAAAGGCCATATATTTTCCGAGCAGGCCGCTGTCATTACCCAGCCCATTGGGGAATCTTGAAGAAGTTGAATTCAATAAAATGAGATTTGAATTCAGACAGGCCGCATTTACAAAAATTACTTTTGCAAAAAAATCTGTGGACTCTTTTGTATTGGCATCGATGATGCGTACACCGGATGCCCGTCCTTTTTTCTGGTCATATATAATAGAATGCACTACCGAAAATGGACGGATTGTGAGGTGACCGGTTTTTTGTGCCCAGGGTAATGTAGAAGAAACCGAACTAAAATATCCTCCAAAGGGACATCCGCGTGTGCAGAGATCCCGTGCCTGACATTGTCCGCGACCCTGATCGAGGTGAATCTGATTTGGTTTTGTAAGATGTGCCCACCGGCTGTGCACCATAAAGCGGTCAGGATAATTTGCTTTTATCTTCTGTTGAATCTCTGACTCTACGCAACTCATTTCAAACGGTGGAAGGTAATCTCCGTCGGGTAGTGCTTCGACCCCGTCCTTACTTCCACAGATTCCGGCGAAGCGCTCCACATGTCCATACCAGGGTGCAATGTCTTTATAACGTATCGGCCAGTCGATCGCATATCCGAATCGTGCCGGCGACGTAAATTCAAAATCACTCCAGCGCTGACAGGCTCTGCCCCACATGATGGATTTTCCACCAACCTGGTACCCGCGGATCCAGTCGAAAGGTTTCTCCTGCACATATGGATGTTCCGCATCCTTTACAAAAAAATGATGCGTGTCTTCGGTGAATGCATAACACTTGCTGATCACCGGATTTTCTTTTAAAATCACATCTGTATTCGCGCCCCTGTGTGCAAAATCCCAGGGGTTCATCGTGGCAGTGGGATAATCTTTGATGTGTTCAATATTTCTCCCTCTTTCGAGTACCAGCGTCTTCAGCCCGTGCTCACATAATTCTTTCGCGGCCCATCCACCACTGATTCCCGAACCGATTACAATGGCGTCGAATTCATTATTTCCTGGCATCGTTGTTTTTTTGTGTCTCTAAATTTATGGAAAAAACATATGTCGTTTATCGTTGATCGTTGATCGTCAATCGAAATTGATGAATGGCAAATGATTTCCTTCGATCCACGATAAACGATATACGATCCACGGTTGAATTAACAATTAACAATTGACAATTGACAATTATCAGAGTATCGCCCGCAATGACGCTCTCCCCGTATGAATCACGTTTCCTTCTCCCGGCTTGCGGCCCTCATAAGTAACATTGAGTTCGAGAAAACTGCCGAGTTTTTTGGTAAGGT
>DASSGT010000550.1:0-6866 GCA_035693345.1 Puia sp.
ACCAGCCGTTCAATACAAATAGATTATTTTTGCTTTCCACATAATAAAAACATGAACAAAGGTCCCGTCTCCCAGTATATCGCACATCACTACAGACATTTTAACGCAGCTGCACTGATCGATGCTTCCAAAGGCTATGAAACCCATTTAACAGAAGGTGGAAAAATGATGGTAACCCTCGCGGGAGCCATGAGCACTGCAGAATTGGGTGTTTCGCTTGCCGAGATGATCCGCCAGGATAAAGTGCATATTATTTCCTGCACAGGGGCCAACCTGGAAGAAGATATTATGAACCTCGTGGCGCATTCACATTATAAAAGGGTACCGAATTACCGTGATCTCACACCACAACAGGAGTGGGAACTTCTTGAGCAGGGACTGAATCGTGTAACTGATACCTGTATTCCTGAGGAAGAAGCGTTTAGAAAAATTCAGAAACATATCGTAGAATTATGGAAAGATGCCGAAGCGAAAGGAGAACGATATTTTCCACATGAATACATGTATAAATTACTTTTAAGTAAAGTAATGGAAGAAGGATATGAAATTGATCCGAAGGACAGCTGGATGATTGCAGCAGCTGAAAAAAACCTGCCCATAGTAGTTCCGGGATGGGAAGATTCAACGATGGGAAATATTTTTTCTTCCTATATCGTAAAAGGAGAATTGAAGGCCGGCACGATGAAAAGTGGTATCGAATATATGGTTTGGCTTTCTGACTGGTATCGGAAGAATTCCACCGGTAAGGGAGTAGGATTTTTCCAGATTGGCGGCGGTATCGCTGGTGATTTTCCTATTTGTGTTGTACCGATGATGTATCAGGATCTGGAATGGCACGACGTACCATTCTGGAGTTATTTCTGTCAGATATCTGATTCAACTACATCTTACGGTTCTTATTCCGGTGCGGTGCCGAATGAAAAAATCACCTGGGGAAAACTGGATATTCATACGCCAAAATATATTGTGGAAAGTGATGCGACGATTGTGGTGCCACTCATTTTCGCCTGGTTACTGGGATGGTAGTACAAGTGTGGAAGTGTGGAAGACTGGAAGTGGAACTAAACAACTGACTACAAGTTAATCGTTACGAGTTAAGCTTTGAGCTTAAAAGTGTCATATGAAAAAACTTGGGAATTATGTGATGGGACGCTGGATCGAAGGAGATGGCGACCTGCAAATACTTGCCGATGCGGTTACGGGCATTCCGGTTTATCAGGCCGGAACACGCGGCCTTGATTTCAGCGATATCATTCAATATGCCAGAACAGTGGGAAATCCTGCCCTGCGAAAAATGACTTTTCACGAAAGAGGCAGAATGCTGAAGGCTCTGGCGCTTCATCTTCAGAAACATCTCGAAAAATTTTATCAGGTTAGTTTTCAAACAGGCGCCACACGCGCTGATTCGTGGATCGATCTGGAAGGGGGTATAGGGAATCTGTTCTCCTATGCTTCATTACGGAGAAAATTTCCTGACCAGCCTTTTTGTATCGATGGAGATCCTGTCGCCCTTGGCAAGAATCATACATTCATGGCACAGCATATTCTCGTACCAAAAGAAGGGGCTGCCATCCACATTAATGCCTATAATTTCCCCGTATGGGGCATGCTGGAAAAAATTGCTGTCAATCTGCTGGCAGGAATGCCTGCTATTGTAAAACCGGCCACCTGCACCAGTTTTTTAACAGAGGCCGTCGTGCGGGAAATCCATGCCTCCGGTATTTTACCTCCGGGTGCGCTGCAATTGATTTGCGGCAGCACGGGGAATTTGCTCGACCTGTTAACTGCTCAGGATGTAGTCACTTTTACCGGTTCGGCTAATACGGGTCTCAAATTGAAATCGAATCCCCATATACTCAGGGAAAATGTCTCTTTTACAATGGAAGCGGATTCACTGAATTGTATTGTATTGGGGGAGGATGTTGAGCCTGGTATGCCCGAGTGGGAAATTTTTGTAAAGGAAGTTCGAAAAGAGATGACGGTAAAAGCCGGCCAAAAATGTACTGCCATCCGCCGGATATTTGTTCCGGAAAATAAGATTGAGGAATTCAGAAAATCCATTTCTGCGGCACTATCACAAACTTTGATTGGGAATCCGATGAATGAGAAAGTCAGAATGGGTTCACTGGCGGGCCAGGATCAAAGAAAGGAGGTAAAACAACAGGTTCAGAAATTGCTGGCTTCTTCCCATATAGTATACGGTGCCCTCGACAGCGTTGAACTGCTCGATGCTGATATTCTCAGCGGTGCATTTATAAGCCCGATATTATTAGAAAATTTAAATCCTTTTTCAGCAGAGGGGCCGCATGATATTGAAGCATTTGGTCCGGTCAGTACGCTGATGCCCTATGGAAATCTTAATGAAGCCATTCAGCTTTCTAAAAAAGGGAAGGGTTCTCTATGCAGCACGATCGTCACATCCAGGGATTCGATTGCAAAGGACTATGTTGTTGGAGCTGCAACCCATCATGGCAGGATCCTGGTGTTGAACAGGCATGACACAAAAGAAAGTACGGGTCACGGATCACCGCTCCCTATGTTAGTGCATGGTGGGCCGGGACGGGCTGGTGGCGGAGAAGAAATGGGAGGAGCCCGCGGTATTAAACATTATATGCAAAGGGCGGCAATCCAGGGTTCACCAGACAGCATTACGGCGATCACTTCTATATACCAGGCTCATGCTACTCAAAAGCTGGATGAAAAACATCCTTTTAAAAAATATTTTGAGGAATTAAAAATCGGGGATAGTGTGCATACTGCCTCCCGTGTGATTACTGACGCAGATATCAACCGGTTTGCCGATATTAGCGGAGATCATTTTTATGCGCATGATGAACATGGTTCGTTTGAAGATACAATGTTTGAAAAGCGGGTTGCCCACGGGTATTTTATACTGAGTGCCGCAGCTGGTTTATTTGTAGATGCTGCCAGGGGACCTGTTTTGCTGAATTACGGAATTGATGAATGTCGTTTTCTCAAACCCGTATATGCCGGAGCGACGATTGCTGTTCGCTTTACCTGTAAGGAAAAAACTGTGCAGGATGTAAAGGATGAAAACGATATTCCGAAAGGCATCGTGAAATGGTGGGTGGATGTTTACGATGAAACAGGAGAATCAGTTATGATTGCAACGATTCTTACAATGGTCAGAAAAAAATCATAAGATATGCAGGAACTAGAAACAGGTTATGTAAAATCAGAGCAGCATGGGTTTGTGATGACAATAGAATTCTATCATCCGCAAAGTAATTCACTTCCATCCACTCTGCTGAACGAATTGGCAATTCAGATACATGGAGCGGGATTGGATGATGAAATAAAAGTTGTTGTACTGAGATCATTAGGTGAAAAAGCTTTTTGCGCAGGGGCTTCCTTTGCAGAGCTTTCGAAAATAAATAGCAGCAGACAGGGTGAAGATTTTTTCAATGGATTCGTGCATGTTATTAACAGTATGCGCAAATGTCCGAAGTTCATCCTGGCACGTGTTCAGGGTAAATGTGTTGGAGGCGGGGTTGGTATCGTCGCCGCAGCTGATTATGCAATTGCTTTGACGGGCGCTGAAATAAAGCTCAGTGAATTGGAGATCGGGATCGGTCCTTTTGTTGTAGGCCCTGTTGTTAATAGAAAATTGGGCCTTTCCGCCTTTTCCCAATTGGCCATAGATTCTACGTCATGGCGGACAGCGGATTGGGCAAAGACGCGCGGACTATATGCGGAGGTACACACAAGTATACAGGACATGGATGAATCGATTCAAAGACTAGCGAATCATTTGAGCCATTCAAGTTCGCACGCAATCCGTGAAATTAAGAAAATGCTCTGGCACGATACTTCACACTGGGATCAGCTGTTGGCAGAGCGGGCTAAAATCAGTGGGAGTCTTATCATAACTCCAATGGCACAGCGAGCAATCTCGCTATTCAATAAAGCCTAAATAACTATAGCAGCGGTTATTAACAATTTGGAATTGTGGAATTATGAAGATGGGTATATGAGAGAATGAAATTTAAAAATTAATTAAAAATTTCATTCTCTCATGTACACGTTTACGCTTTTACACATTCCTAAATTGTGAAATACAAGAATGTATAATTAGTTGGCAATTATGAAATACAAGAATGATTAGTCCGCCCCTAAATCATCATACGTATATAAAGGATCAAGGGAGCTTTCGGGTGTCATGGTAAAAACCGTGTTCAACAATCCATCCTTTAATCCGTACACCAGACCGTGAATGTCCGGACCCTTGCGATGTTGCCATGCGCGTTGAATGATAGATGTTTTTGCCAAATGCAATACCTGTTCCTGCACGTTGAGTTCTACCAGCCGGTCTTCTCTTTGTTCCTGGTCGGGGATTGCTTCCAGCTCCTCCCGGTGGAGGCGATAAACGTCCTTAATATTTCGTAACCACATATTCAGCACCTGCTTAAAGTCGTGGTTGGTCATAGCAGCCTTAATTCCCCCACAACCATAATGTCCACAAACGATCACTTGTTTTACTTTTAGGTGTGCAACGGCGTATTCCAATACGCTGAGCAGGTTTACATCCGTATGGACAACCATATTCGCGATATTGCGATGGACAAAAATTTCGCCGGGCTGAGTGCCAGTAATCTCATTAGCCGGCACGCGACTATCACTGCATCCGATCCATAAAAACTCAGGTTTCTGAATGGCTGCAAGCGCTTTAAAATATTCCGGGTCATCCGCTTTCTTTTCAGCAGCCCAGGCTTTATTTTCCAGCAGTAACTTATTAATGGATTGCATATTATACTTTTTATTTCTTAGTGTATACCCGCTACAGCGTATTCATGAATCGTCGACTGGTCATGCACCAGCTGATGACCGGCTTTAAATCGGCTTTTCTTAATTTCTACCACGATGTTTTTTAAGTGTGCATGTTGAAGAAATTCATTCACGACATCGATGATATCCTTGTCGATAAAATCCGCCCGCGTCATATCGATCAGCACATACGCATCGGCCGGCACCGATTCGAGTTTTTCTTTTACGATTGGCTTGTTAAGAAAAGAAATGTCCTTTCTGAATCTGACAAGATACTTATTATCATCATGAACAACCATCACGGCAGACTTAAAATTACTTTTTATCAGGGAAAATAGAGCGATCAGTGTTCCTATTATAATACCCACCAGCAGATCAGTTAACAAGATGGCCAGGAGAGTGATCGTAAATGGTACGAACTGGTCCCAGCCCTTCTGGTATACCTCCTTAAAAATGGATGGCTTAAAAAGTTTGTATCCTGTCATGATCAGGATAGCTGCCAGTGCACTCAGTGGAATTTTATTCAGCAACCCGGGTATAAACAAGACGCTTAAGAGGATCAGAATGCCGTGCAAAATGGCAGAGAATTTACTTTTCGCCCCGGCTTCCACATTGGCCGAACCCCGGACAATGACAGATGTTAAAGGCAGTCCACCCAAGAATCCGGATATTAGATTCCCGACACCCTGGGCTTTCAATTCCTGATTTGCAGGGGTTCTTCTTTTGAGCGGGTCCAGTTTGTCTATGGCCTCGATACCCAATAATGTTTCAATACTGGCAACCAGGGCGATCGTGAGTCCGACCGTCCACACATCGATGTTGTTTATATATTCCCATTTGGGAAACATGAAGAAACCACTGAATGAAGCAAAATCCGTTGCAATCGGGAGATTGACCAATTGCGTTGGAGTTAATGATGTTCGTGTTCCGGGAACTGAAAAAAATACATTAATAAGAATTCCAACGATCACGACAACCAGCGGGCCCGGTAGATTTTTAAAAAATTTTTTCTTTTTTAATGCGGGCCGGTCCCAGATCAGCAGTATGATAATAGAGATTACACCTATGATTAATGCGAAGGGAGTTATGTCGTTGACAGAATTGATCAATTCCGAAAATGTGTTGCGGCTGTCAATCTGGAAAAAAGTTTCATCACCGGAATAATCCGAATCGTATCCAATCAGATGTGGAAACTGTTTCAAAACCAGCACGAGTCCGATAGAAGCCAGCATACCCCGGATCACACTGTTGGGAATATAATCTCCAATTATACCAGCTTTTAAAAAACCTAATATGACCTGAAGAACACCGGCAATCACGACTGATAAAAGGAACGCTTCATAGGCAGGCATCTTTCCGATGGCAACCGCCACAATTGCGGTAAGACCCGCCGCAGGGCCACTGATACTTAATGACGATCCGCTGAGTAACCCAATCACAATTCCTCCGACCATGCCAGCAATAATTCCTGAAAATAAAGGTGCGCCAGAGCCGAGCGCAATACCCAGGCAAAGTGGCAATGCAACCAGAAATACAACTACGGAAGCAGGGATATCTGCTGCCGCATTCTTAAAGAGCTTTCTCATAAACTTTGACAATTAAAGAATACGCAATAGTCAGCCCCTAAGGGATGACAAGTTAAATGAAAAAATAAGCGGAAAAACTAGATGTTTGGAGGAGGAGATAGAATTTCATCAGCGTCTCTGATCAATACAGTTTCATCGCTATGAAATTTGTTAAGAATAGCCGTTAACAAGGCCGGATCACCCGTATGAAAATATTGTATTAGTAAAGCGGGATCCTTTTCAAAAGAAGACGATTTCGACTTTGAGGAGTCCAGACCATGGACTAATTCTTCTGTAACCTGTCCCGATGAAAGCCAGGCAACTATTCGTTGTAAGGGAAGAAGCTGGATACTGAGTACCAGGATAAGAAAAAGAGGTATTAGTTTTTTAACCTTCATGAATAGACGCAAATTAATCATGAAAATGAAAAACTAAAACAGGAAAATGAAATTTAACAAGCTTATACCGGATTATTTTTTTCCTCTATATATTCAGGCCTCCGCAAACGCTGATAAC
>DASSGT010000551.1:0-3047 GCA_035693345.1 Puia sp.
AAGTGATGAGCAATGGAAATGGCATGGTTAAATTCCCAATCAACGAACCGGCGGAGGGAAAAAAGAAATCGCAGGTGGAAGAATTCCTGGAATTTTTCAATGGAGAAGGCGTACAACATATTGCGATGGCTACCAATCATATTGCAGATACGGTTGAAGAGCTTATGCGTCGTGGTGTGGAATTTTTGAAAGTTCCATCCACCTACTACGATGATCTGGAACAACGCGTGGGAAAAATCGACGAGGACCTGGAGCCGCTGAAAAATTTAGGAATCCTCGTGGACAGAGATCCAGATGGCTATCTGCTTCAGATTTTCAGTAAACCGGTAGAAGACAGACCAACTGTTTTCTTTGAAATCATTCAAAGGAAAGGTGCAAAAAGTTTCGGTAAAGGAAATTTTAAAGCTTTATTTGAAGCGATCGAACGGGAACAGGAAAAAAGAGGTAATTTATAAATCGTATGATTTTTTTTCAGATAAAGTGTTAGTCTGTTGAAACTCGTAAGCTATTTAAAAAACGGAAGTGAATGTGCCGGACTGATCTCCGGGAACAAAGTGTACGATCTAAGTATACTTCATGACGGTTTACCCGATTCTATGAACAGGATACTGGCAGGTTGGGAGGAATATTTTCCACTGTTACTGAAACTTTCCAAAGAAATTGATCAATCGGTTAACATCAAAAGCCGTGGACAGGCTATAAATGAAGTTCGACTAATAGCACCGGTGCCGCATCCGTCTTCACTCAGGGATGGTTATGCATTCAGGCAGCATGTGGAAACTGCCCGAAGAAACCGGGGATTGGAAATGACTCCTGTTTTTGATTCTTTTCCTGTTTTCTATTTCGGAAACCACCAAACGGTAAAAGGTCCGGGTCCTGTTTATTGTATGCCCGATCATTTTAAAAAATTGGATTTCGAACTGGAAGCAGCCATTGTTATTTCCAGATCTGGTAAAAATATAAGGGTTGAAGAGGCTGATTCATTTATTGCAGGAATGATGATCATGAACGATTTCAGCGCACGCACTTTACAGATGGACGAAATGCTATTGAACCTGGGACCCGCCAAGGGAAAAGACTTTATGACCACAACCGGTCCCTGGCTGGTTACCATGGATGAACTAAAAACCCATGAGGTGAATTGTAAAAAAAATCATACGGGAAAGTCCTGGAATTTGAAAATGTCTGCTACGGTCAATGGCAGGATGGTGAGCGAAGGAAATCTCTCAGATATGGAATGGACTTTTGCAGAATTAATCGCGAGGGCATCATATGGCGTGGAGTTATATCCCGGCGATATTATCGGGTCAGGAACCGTGGGCACCGGTTGTTTTCTGGAACTAAACGGAACCGGAAAATTAAACAACCCGGATTATATTGAACAATGGCTCCATGCAGGAGATCAAATTGAATTGAAAATAGATTCCCTGGGCTCGCTCAGCAATCAAATTCTGGCGGAGCCCACCGGTTATTCCATTTTAAGCTTAAAGCACACAGTATAAGGTCACACTTCTAAGGTGAAACTGTCGCTTTTTCGGGCTCCAGATATTTTTTTAAAGATGTGCCCAAAATATAGTTCCAACCTTCAGCAAACTTCTCAGGTGCGAAGTCAGCGCCTGCATCTTTAAAGCTCTCCAGTCCAACATGTGTCAGTATCAATTTTGTTTTTTTCCCTTCTTCAAACAACTCAAAGGAAACAAAGGAATTACCGGGATAACCTTCATATCGCCAGCTATAGGTTAGTTTTTTTTCAGTGATGACTTCTGAAACTCTGCACAGATGCTTGTATTCACCTTTCGCACCACCTGAAAATGAAAATTCAAATCCGACGATTGGCTTAAACTCTGATATCTGGAAATACCATTTTTTTAGCTGCTCATTATTCGATATAGCATCCCATAGTTTTGAGACTGGCACATCATAAACGCGTTCAACGACAATTGGTTGATTCATCATGTTTTTGCCTTTAACATTTACCAATACTTATGGTATTGCAAAAATTGCTCCTGCTTTATAAAAATAAAAAACCTCCTGCTGGGGCGGGAGGTTATATAACAAATTTTTATTCGGAGAACCCTATAATGGTTTTTGAGCTGAAGTTGCTGAAATAGTCGTTTTTGCTTTTTCCGGCTGGCGGGAATGAATATTTTGCTTTTTCGAATGGATTACCATCATTCCGATAATAAGAAAAAAAGCGGGAGCACTTAACCAGTTCAAATCTTTTCCGTGTTGCATATTATTTCCAATAAGGTTTAATCAATGGACAGATATCTCTGCCGGTACAATATTAATACATTCATATTAGTCTACCAAATTAGTAGGTAAATAACCGAACAAAATTGCTACCCATACCCGGGAAGTTGATCAAACTCTGTGAATGTTAAGATTTTATATATCTAATTAAGGAAGCGGTTCATTCCTGGTTTCAACGTCCCAATGAGCCAGGAGAAGTTCAAAACGATACTGCTCCGCCTTTTTATAAGATTCCTGATCCGGATACAATTGTTTTTTATAAGGTTCAGTCAAATTCTCATCAAAAGCCAGTTCCGCTGTCTTAAACACAATGGTTACCCTGAAATCCCAGCGGGTATCTTCACCGCTGTGATACCGGGGTTTTGATGCTTTGACACTGATGATATCCCCTTTTTCCATGGCTTTTTTCAGCAATGGATAATGATTTGTTTTCCAAAGATCGATGAATTCATCTGCATGTCCCCATTTCACTTTATAATAATTCTCAATTGTAAAATAATCTTTGGAAGGATCGGCAGTTTGCTGTGAAAAACTATTGAATGAAATCAATAAAAAAGGAATAATAAAAGCGAACAGAAACTTCATAACCTGGAATTTTAAACTGTGGAAAAGACTTTTGCAATAAGACTATGAAAATGATGTATCCCCTGTTCCCGGGTTACTGAATACCTTCCGTGATGATAAAACCTGGAACGTACTCCTTTTTGTACGGCTTCCACTACTTCTTCATCCTCCATTTCCACCGTATCCAAACCGGAACCAGCGCCCTTATTAAATAATTCTTCCTTCCATAC
>DASSGT010000552.1:0-4167 GCA_035693345.1 Puia sp.
CGCTGGGAATCAGGCCATCCCTGTCCTTGTCAAAGGGCCTGGATGCCTTCTCCGGTTCGTTTTCATGGGATGAAAACGCAGATAATGCATCAAAATTACCCATGGACAGCGGATTTATTTCCTGTGCCCCACCGGTTATAACGGATTCCTGAAGACCTGTTTTGATAAAATGGTACCCGAGTCCGATCGCGTGGGATCCGCTGGCGCAGGCTGCACTGATCGTAAAGTTGATACCTCTGAGTTTGAAAATGGTTGCCAGATTCATGGTAACCGTTGAATTCATCGTCTGAAATACGGCACCGGATCCAACCAGCATGGTATCTTTCTTCTGACGCATGATATCGACGGCTTCAATGGTAGATTTCGCGGAGCTGTCATTACCATACAAAATGCCAAATTCCCGGCTGTGAAAATAATCGGCATCAATACCGGCCTGTGCAAGGGCCTGTAAAGTAGCCATATAAGCAAATTCTCCCTGCTCCGGCAACATGATCCGGGCACGGCGATCCAGGAGACCCTTCAGGTTTGGACGTTCAACAAATCCGGTCAGTGCGCTACGAAACCCCATTTGTTTACGAACAGGGTCATAAATGATCCCCGATTTCCCCATACGCAGACTTTCTTTCACCTCTTCGAGGTTCTTACCTATACAGGAATATATACCGAGCCCTGTAATAACCACTCTGTTCATGGAGCCAAATTAGGAAACAAAAATTGGAAATCTGAACGCTATTTCTTCAACAATTCGGTGACAGCAGCTTCCACCTGCTGGTCGCGTCCGTTGGTCATGACATTATAATCCAGACGAACTTTTATATCCGGTTCCATCTGATGATTCTCTGCAAAATTTCCATCCATCGTTCTCCATCCGCCCATCGGCATTCCGAAAACCAGGGTGGGGTCGATCTGTTCTTCCCACCAAACAAAAGTTCCCGTTCCTGCGATGGGCATTCCAACCGTTTTTCCGATACCCTTTACTTTATAAGCAATAGGGAAGAGGTGTGCATCGGAATAGTTCGCCTCACCAATAAGAACAATGGAAGGTTTTGACCACTTGTCATAGGGTTCGGAACCCACATACTGGCCATGCGGAATGATGTCAATATATTTTTTTCCTGCGAGAAATTCACTCAGCGGTTCATGGATATTTCCTCCGCCATTGAACCTCGTATCAATAATCAGCGCCTCTTTACTCAGGTTGCGTCCAAGCGCTTCCTCGATCACCGTGCGCATACTTTCATCATTCATCGCGCGCACATGAATATATCCAATCCGGCCGCCGGACAAACTGTCCACTTCCTTTCTTCTGGCTTTTACCCAACGCTGATATTTCAATTCGTTTTCGTCCTGCCTTTCGATCGGTTTAATGGTTTCCTGCCACCGCGTATGCGTTGCGGGATTATAGAGGGAAAGAAGTGTCAGTTGCCCTGCTTTCCGATTCAGATATTTATAGTGATCTACTGTATCCGTGATCGGATTCCCGTCTATTTCCTCGATGATATCACCTGATCTAATTTTTGAATTAGCCTTGTCAAGTGGCCCATCTTCAACCACTTCGGCGATTTTAAGCCCCCGTCCTTTATGATTATAATCATAATAAATTCCGAGAGCAGCGGTGCGGTCGCCATTGGGAATCGGGGCGCCGAAATAATAACAACCCGTATGCGACGCATTGAGTTCCCCGAGCAGCTCACTCAGCATTTCTGCGAAGTCGTAATTATTATTGATATAAGGAAGAAATTTTTTGTACACATTGTAATAATGGTCCCAGTCGACACCCTGCATATCTTCCACATAAAATTTTTCTTTGATCTGTCTCCAGCTGTGATCAAATATATATTGCTTTTCTCCCGCAAAATCCAGCGTCATTTCGCCGCTGATATTGACCGGATCTGTCTTTCCGTTCTCCGGATCGATCTTCATTATTTTTCCATCCGCCAGCAGGAACAGGGATTTGCCATCATTGGAAAGTTGTAGTGTGGCATTCTTTGCCGAAAGCTTGCTGAGCAATTTCGTGTCTTTTTTCCGCAGATCAGTCACCCACAGATCATAACCTTTTTCAAAATGGGCCATATAAAATAATTTCTCGCCGTCTTTGGAAAGTTCCATATCTCCGAGGTCGGAGGTATGCGTGGTGATGCGCAGTTTTCTGTCGGTCAGATTTTCCCAGTCGATCAGGATGTCTTTCTTTTTTTCCGTTGTATCGGTGGCAGTTTTTTCACCCTTCTTTTCTTTTTTACCCAGGGCCTTTACAATTTTCACACTGTCCTTGGATTTTTCCTTGTCCTTATCTTCCTGTTCCTTCAGCAGTGTATAGTCTTCTTTGGAAAGTCTGAAGCGATCATAACTTTCTTTTGTAAAGAACATCGCATACACATCCATCGTGGCTGAATATCCTGCCTGCACTTTTGCTCCGTCCCGTGTGGATCCCCAAACCATCATTTTTCCATCCATGCCCCATTTCGGTTCAAAGTCGTCGTATCCGCTCAGCGTCAGATTTGTCAAAGAGCCCTTTCCGCTGGCCGGAACAAGACCAACTTCCGGCGACAATACTCTTTCCTTCTGTCCGAAACTCACCAGGAACCATTTGCTGTCCGGGCTCCAGGTATAATATTGATCCCCGTCGGCGTAAGAATAATTTTTATCTGCGGTCAGAATGGTTCTGGTTTGCTTACTCTCCAGATTAATCACTTTTAAAACGACCCGGTTCTCGAGATAAGCAATTTCTTTTCCATCGGGTGAATAGGCAGGCTGAAACTCTTCGGCCTTTGTAGCAATGATGGTTTGCGTCTTCAAAACTGTAGAGGCATAAAAATAGGGTTCTTCTTTTCGGGCAATAGAGACCGTATAAATATTCCAGCTGCTGTCCGGCTCGGCGGCATATACCAGGGAACGTCCATCGGGACTAAAACTCACACTTCTTTCCTGATAAGGCGTGTTGGTAATTCGTTTTGTAATACCACCATCCACACTGGTGACAAATATTTCTCCGCGCACCACGAAGGCAATTTCTTTTCCATTGGGAGAAACTTTCATTTCAGTGGCACCCGTACTCACCGGCACCGATTTATCGATGATGATCCTGCCGTCTTCAGCAATCACCACGGTTAGTTTTTGAGGTTCTCCATTTCCTTTTTTCAAGTATACTTCCCCGTCATATCCAAAACAAAGCGTGTTGTTTTTTGACCGGCTCAGAAAACGCACCGGATTTTCTTTGAAACTGGTTACTGCTACTGAAGAGGAAGGATTATCCAAAGAACTTTTATAAACATTCATGGATCCTCCGTTCTGTTCACTCAGGTAATAGAATTCATTATCGTTTTCTCCAAATACGGCATTGCGGTCTTCCCCTTTATTGGTCGTCAGCTGTGTATATTTTTTTGTTTTCAGGTCATATACCCAGATATCCCTGGTAACCGAAGAAGTATGATGTTTCCGCCAGTCACTTTCATAACCTTTCAAATCATGGAAAATCAATTTGCTTCCATCGGAACTGAATGTAGCGTCAATGGCCGGTATCGGAAGAAACATAGACGCCTCACCTCCCACAATTGGCACACTATATAGTTGGGTAAGACCGCCATCAGGGAATTGTACATTGCTTGCCAGGTCCTGGCGGTTTGCAATAAAAATGATTTCCTTGTCATCCGGACTGAATGTAGTTGGGATATCCCATCCCGAAAACCAGGTGAGTCTTTTTGCTTCTCCACCGGAGGCAGGCATGATGAATACATCAAAATTTCCGTAGCGGTTACTGGCGAAGGCGATGTATTTTCCATCGTGACTCCATACAGGAGAAAATTCAACCGATTCACTGATGGTCAATGGTGTGGCGACGCCTCCTTCGGACGATACTTTATATATATCTCCTTTGAAACAGAAAAGTACGGTGCGGCCATCAGGAGAAATAGAAGGATAGCGTAGCCATAATGGTCCTGCCTGATTTAGATCCTCATTGGATTTTGTTCTGCCGGGTTGTGAAAAATTAAACTGAAATAATAAAATGGAGAAAAAAAGGAGGCTTGCCTTTTTCATATGGAAGGTTTATTGCTTGAATATAAATTTTCCGTTTCAAAAAAGGAGTAAACCGGAAATAAATCTCACGGGATCAGGAATACATGCCTCCATTTATCGAAATGGTTTCTCCGGTAATATAACCGCTTTCGG
>DASSGT010000553.1:0-3542 GCA_035693345.1 Puia sp.
TCCCGCTCCATCTGCAAAAAATATTATGTTCATCCGGGCTTACTTCGTTTGTACGAAGAAAACAATTTTTCCAAATACGCGCGCTGCCTCGATCAGATTGAAATGACGGAAGAAACGTCCGGACTGACGCCGTCGGAGAAAGTGCTTTTGAAGATTTTGAAAGAAAGCCAGACTAACTAACTAACTAGTCTGGAAGACTGGAAGACTGGAAGACTGGAGGTACAGTAGACTAGTTTTTAGTGGTGATTTTCTTGTATTGTTAACGTGTTTTCCTTCTTTTGAATTTTTAGTATGAAGCAGATTTGCTCAAATCTGTTTTTATGAAAGAAGGTCCCATTGTAAATAAATCATTTGATTTTTCCCTTGCAGTCATTTCTTACTGCGAATATCTAAATGATCAAAGGAAGTTTATTATTTCAAATCAATTATTGAAATCCGGTACTTCCATTGGGGCAAATGTTTTCGAAGCACAATTCCCGGAAAGCAGAACCGACTTTATTCACAAAATGAAAATCGCCCTGAAAGAAGCAAATGAAACGCTTTACTGGCTTTTATTATGTGAGAAAACAAAAGAGTTATCGGTAAAGCAGGAAATGTTGCGTGAATTAAAGGAAATGATTTTGATTCTGTCGAAAATCATAATTACAAGTAAAAAAAATCTGACTAAAAACTGATCTACTGCACTTCCAGTCTTCCAGTCTTCCAGTCTTCCAGACTAGTGAGAAAGTTAGTATGCTAGTTCGGTAGTCAGGCTCTCTCAAATTTGAGAATAAAGTTAGATCCCTGATTAACCCCGGTCTGCACATCAATGGATCCTTTATGCGACTGAATAATATTCAGCGTGGTAGCCAGACCCAGACCCAGGCCGTTCCTTTTAAATGTGAAATAAGGTTCAAATAAATGCGGAAGGGTTTCTTTACTGATCCCGGTTCCGTTATCCTTTATAGATACCAGGTGATGACCGTTCTGGCTGGTGATGGATATATCCAGCTCACCTTTGTTCTCATTCATGGCCTCGATGGCATTGATGATGATATTGGTAAAAGCGATTTTTAATTTGAGCGGGTCTGCCATAATATAGGCAGGTTCACTGGGGTAAACCACTTTCCAGTTTACTTTTTTGAGTGTGATCCGGTCGATGATGGTGGCAATCGATTCATCCAGAATATTCTGAAGTGCCCTCTTCTCACGGACGTTTTCCGGAGGAAGCGACGAGGATAGCAAAAGTTCCGTAATCAGGTCATTGATTCTCTTGGAATTTCTGCTGATGATATCCATATAAACTCCACCGTTATCTCCCAGGCTTTCCTGCTGCAGTTGCTCCACCGACAGATTGATATTATTCAGCGGGTTTCTGACTTCATGCGCCAGCGCTCTCACCAGACGGTTTGCGGCACCCAGTTTCTCTGCCTGCAGAGTGGCTTTTTCGGCACGTTTGAGATTGGTAATATCATGTATGATTCCCTGGACGTACAAATTATCATCGGCATCCATTTCCATCGAGAGTGAAAGCACCGACTGTAAAACGTCATTGTTATGGCTGATCAGTTCCACTTCGATATCTTCCACATTGCCCTCAGACTTTAATAATTTGACGATCTCTTCTGCCTGCTGCGGCTTTGCAAAAAAATGCAGGAGGTTCATGTTCATCAGTTCCTCGCGGGAATAACCAAACATGCTCACCGTAATATCATTCAGATCCTTAAAAACAAGGGATTCATCTGTGAGGAACACCGCATCTTTTGATCTTTCAAAAATGCTTCTGAATTTCCTTTCATTGGAACGAAGAATTTTCAGAGAGGTCGCTCTTTCCAGGGAGTAACGTATACATCTTTCGATTTTTTCTGTATTCAGCTCCAGCTTAACCAGATAATCGTAGGCACCCGCCTGCATGGCTTCCAGATCTATTTTCTGGTTTCCCATGCCCGTCAGCAGGATCAGGGGCTGCTCACAATTTTGACTCAGTGCTTCCTTCATTAAATCCAGTCCTGTCTGGGCACCCAGGTAATAGTCGATGAAATAGATATCATACCGGGCTTCCACAATGGCTTCCAGCGCATCATGATAACGATAACACCAGTCAATAATAAATTCCTTACCCCGTATTTTTTTTATATACTGGCTGGTGAGAAAAAAGTCTTCTTCATCATCATCTACGATCAGAATCTTGACTGGCAGATTTTCGGCGGTCATGGACGGGCGCTGGTTATGGATATTTATTTCGGAAGGGTACATGCATTAATGGTTTTTCATTTCCTCATACAGAGTCATTTTATTATATAGTGTCTTCCGGTCAATCTTCAGAAGTTGTGCAGCCTTGCTCTTGTTGTAGTTAGACTCTTTCAAAGCCTGAAGAATCATTTCGTATTCAGCGTCTATGCTTGCTTCCTTTAACGAACTTTCACTCAGATTTATTTTTCCATTCGCAGCTGCCTTGGAGTCCGCTGCCGGCGCGGTGCCGGCTATTCCGGCATTGGCGGGTTGTTCAGCAAACTGAAGCTTGTCATAATTTGAAATTTCAAATGGCAACGACCTGGATTCTATCAGATCTCCTTCTGTAAGAAGGGTTGCCCGTTTGATTACATTTTTCAGTTCGCGCAGATTACCGAACCACACATATTTCTTGAATATTTCTTCCACATCGGGCTCAAATCCTTTTACATTCTTTCCCAATTCTTCATTGGTGGTATGAAGAAAATGGGTGGCAAACAACATGATGTCGTCCGGACGTTCACGTAACGGTGGAATTTCGATGGAGAATTCATTGAACCGATGATACAGATCTTCGCGGAATTTTCCGGAGCGGGTGGCATTCCACAATAGTTCATTGCTGGCGATCAGTATCCTTACATCCAGGTCAATATCTTTGACGCCGCCTACCCTTCTCATTTTTCTTTCCTGCACCACGCGTAATAGGGAGACCTGTACATCGTATGGCAGATTAGCTACTTCATCCAGGAAAATCGTCCCCCCGTTTGCCAGTTCGAAACATCCGATCTTCTGATTCAATGCGCCGGTAAAAGCGCCTTTCTCATGACCAAATAATTCACTGGCCGCCAGTTCCTTTGACAGCGCTCCGCAGTCAATGGCTATAAATGTCTTGCTGCTGCGTTTACTGCGTTTATGAATTTCCTGGGCGAACGATTCCTTACCGCTCCCCGTTTCACCGTAGATGATCACGCTGTAACTGGTGGGCGCCACGAGGGCAATCTGTTTTAATATTTTACGGAAGGCCTCCGAGTCTCCAAATATATATTTCCCGGAATAAGTGACCCCTGCAGTTTCTGCCGCAGGTTTGTCAGGTACCGTGATTTTTGTTTTGGCGGCCGGACGGAGACTGCTGTTTTCACTATGCTCGATGGCCTGCTGGATGGTATGAATAATTTCATCCGGCAACAGGGGCTTGGTAATATAATCGTACGCGCCCATTTTCATGACTTTCACCGCCGTCCGCATGTCGCTGTATCCCGTTATGATAATGACAGGCACTTCGGCATATTTATTTTTGATACTCGTCAGCATCTCCATCGCATCCATATCTC
>DASSGT010000554.1:0-3461 GCA_035693345.1 Puia sp.
AGGCCGTTGTCGTCGAACCACTTTTCCTTTTCATCGTGAAAAATATATTTCCGCTTAAAAAGGTCCTCATTTTCCAGGAAATAAACCTGCAAACGGGCATTTGGAAGGGATGCTACTTTAATCTGCAAAGGATAATCGTCATTGTCAACTGAAACGTTAATTCCGGAGAGCCTGACGACCTCGTGCAGCCGGTGTCTTCTCTCATTGATCACTCCAAAGCGGGGCATGATGCAGCGAACTTCAAATCCATTATCATTGGATTTTATTGCTAACTTATTGACTGTTTCTGCAAATTCCGTAAGTTCCAGATAGGGAGACATTTCATTGGCAATAAATAAAATTCTTTTCTTTGCTACCATTAGGAAGGAAAATTGGTGATCGGGAGAATACCCGAAAATCAGTTTGCAAAGGTAAGGTTAATTCCCTAAATGGGTGCCTTTCTGTGCTTCTGAAATGCTAAAATGCTGATAATGATTCTATTTAAAAGATCCCAAGATCTTCAGCACTGGATAACCGAACAGAAAAATAATGGTAAAATAACCGGTTTTGTTCCCACCATGGGTGCCCTGCATGAAGGCCATATGGAACTGATAAAAGCCTGCCGTTCAATGGTCGACCTGACCATTTGCAGCATTTTTGTGAACCCCGCGCAGTTTAATGATCCAAAGGACTTTGAAAAATATCCCGTCAGCATTGAAAAAGATATCCAAATGCTGTATCATGCCGGCACGGATGTACTATTTCTGCCCTCAGTTCAGGATATCTATCCGCAGGGACAAACGGGCCTGGAAACTTATGATCTGGGGCCGCTGGAGACACTGTTAGAAGGCAGGTACAGACCGGGGCATTTTCAGGGCGTTTCGCAGGTCATGAGCAGATTGTTAAAACTTGTACAGCCCGATCATCTCTTTATGGGTCAGAAAGACTTCCAGCAATGTCTTGTTGTAAAAAGACTCATCGAAATCATGCATTTTCAGGTTCAGTTTCATACCGTTCCCACGGTTCGCGAAGCGGATGGTCTTGCGCAAAGTAGTCGTAACCGGCGGCTTACGGATGAGCAACGAAAAAATGCGGTTGCCATATCCCAGGCACTCACTGATATTCGCGGAAAACTGTATACGGGAGATGCAGAGGAACTTCTGCGACAGGCACATGAAAAGCTGGATGCCGCTCACTTTAAAACGGACTATATATCGATCGCCCGGGTCAGTGACCTTCAACCGATCGTCGACTGGAATGGTAAGGAAAAAGCAGTGGCCCTGATTGCTGCATTCCAGGGCGATGTGAGACTGATCGATAATATGCTGCTCAATTAGTTTAATTTTGCGGCTCAAATCGAAAAAAAACGATGGAAATCGAAGTATTAAAGTCAAAGGTGCACAGGGTAATTATAACGGAAGCGAATCTGAATTATATCGGCAGTCTGACCCTGGATGAAGACCTGATGGATGCAGCGAATTTAATTCCCAACGAAAAAGTGCAGGTAGTCAATGTAAATAACGGAGCCAGAATTGAAACATATATGATTGCCGGAAAAAGAGGTTCAGGTATTTGTTGTCTGAACGGACCCGCTGCGCGTAGCGGGGCAGTAGGAGATGTTGTGATTGTTATTTCTTACGCTCATCTGGATTTTGAAGAGGCAAAAAAATTCAAACCCTGGATTATATTTCCAAAAGAAGGAAATAAATTATAATTCGGTAACACACCGATGGCTTTTGCGAACCTTGCGGGATCCCTTTAAAATTGTACCTTACCAGCCTATATGAAGAAGACTTTTTTAGCTACTCTTCAATACGCTTTATTCGCAGCACTGGCAGTTTTTTTTGTTTGGTTAAGTGTACGCGGGCTGGATCACGAAAAATGGGAGCAACTAAAAAAAGCAATGGACCGGGCCCATTACTGGTTACTCTTTCCCGTTTTCAGTCTGCTGCTCATGTCTCACTGGCTTCGTGCCCTTCGCTGGAGACAACTCATGGAACCCATGGGTTATCATCCTTCCCGCCTCAATGCTTTTTTTGCCGTGATGATCGGTTATTTTGTAAATCTCGGTGCACCGCGCCTGGGAGAAGTGGTGAAATGCACCATACTGGCCCGTTATGAAAAAATACCCGCCCAAAAGCTGGTTGGTACGATCGTGGCGGAAAGAGCCTTTGATGTAATATGTTTGATCCTGGCTTTTGGACTCACATTCGTTTTTCAGTTCGATATCATCTCATCATTACTTCATGATTATGTATATCCGGCATTTCAAAACAAAAACGGACAAACGGCTTATAGAAAAATAATTATTCTGGCAGCAGGTCTTGTCGTTTTTCTTTTTCTACTGAAAGTCATATTCAGCCGATTCGGCCATATCAATATAGTACAGAAAATAAAAGAGATTCTGGTGGGTGTATGGCATGGACTGATCAGTGTGCGTGCGTTGAAAAACAAACCTCTCTTTTTCTTTTATACGATCGGTATCTGGGTCATGTATCTATTGAGCACCTGGTGCGGATTTTTTGCCATCGACGAAACCAGCCATCTGGGACTGGCAGATGCTTTGACTGTTCTGGTGATGGGCAGCATCGGTATGATCGTTTCTCCCGGAGGGATCGGCGCCTACGCATTTCTCGTTATGGAGACAGTCGCTCTGTATCATGTTCCGAAGGAACCCTATGGGCAGGCACTGGGATGGTTACTCTGGTTCGGACAGTTTTTAAGTTTCATTACATTTGGTGTCATCAGTTTTATTCTGTTACCACGCGTAAATCGCAAAAAAATTATCAAGGATGAACCATCCCCAGTATATCCATCATAAAATTTTTTCGCCGAAAGAAATCGTCTTCCAGATAAACCGGTGGAGAATGATCAGTAAAACCATTTCTTTTACGAATGGATGTTTCGACATTCTGCACCCTGGTCATATTGCTTCATTATCAGATGCTGCGCGTGAAGCGGACTTCCTCATTGTCGGTTTAAATTCCGATGGATCGGCAAAACGATTGAAGGGAGCCGGTCGTCCGGTGATGGATGAGCAGTCACGTGCGTTGATGCTCGCTTCACTGGTAATGGTCGATGCCGTAGTTATATTTGAAGAAGATACTCCGCTCGATCTGATTGAACTGGTGCGGCCTGACGTGTTGGTAAAAGGTGGAGATTATACAATAGAAGAAATTGTAGGTGCTAAGGAAGTTCAGGCTGCGGGTGGAAGGGTTGTGATTAATCCGATTGTTCCCGGATTTTCAACTACCGGGATTATATCGAAGATTCAGACGTTGTAGTGTGGCGAATGTGTTAAGCGTGGAAAATGTAGGAATGTGGAAGTTGAGTTTGGAAAGGATAGTTTGAAAATGTGGGGCCTTCCTCATATTAAAAATTTCACATCAATACGTTCTAACCAGAACAAATTTTCCGTTCGTGAATACTTTATGGCAAATGAAGAAGATATCTAGTCCGTGAAATATCTTAAGGCAACTGGT
>DASSGT010000555.1:0-7643 GCA_035693345.1 Puia sp.
CGATCCCAAAAAAGGTTCGCATGAAAGTCATGAAATTCGGAGGCACTTCGGTCGGTAAACCTGAGCGTATGCATGAAGTTGCAAGGTTGATATCCGCTGACCCGGAAAAAAAGATTGTTGTATTGAGCGCCCTCAGCGGCACCACGAACGCACTGGTTGAAATCGGCCAGTCCGCAGCACGTTTTGACAGGGAAGGAGCCGGCGCACAGATCAGCAGGCTGAGCGATCATTATCATGCTTTTATCGGGTCACTACTGACTTCAGATAAGGCCAGAGAGCGTGCCCTTGCGATCGTACGTGAGCATTTCGAATTCCTGGGCATCATTCTACGGATATCCTTTAGCGAATCGTTGAACAAGGATATTCTGGCACAGGGTGAATTACTCTCTACAAAACTATTCAGTGTTTACCTGGAAGAAAAAGGCATTGCGCATGTATTGTTGCCCGCACTAGAATTTATGAGTATCGACGCAGAAGACGAGCCGCAACTGGATCAGATCCGTATAAAACTTTCGGATTTGCTGGCTAAATATCCGGGAACCGGTCTTTTTATTACCCAGGGTTATATATGCCGGAATGCGAAAGGCGAAGTGGATAACCTGAAAAGAGGCGGCAGTGATTATACTGCATCACTTGTTGCCGCGGCCGTCCAGGCAAGCGTTTGTGAAATATGGACGGACATTGACGGAATGCATAATAATGATCCCCGTATTGTAAAGAAAACAGTTCCTGTGGAGCAACTGAGTTTTGATGAAGCCGCCGAGCTGGCATATTTCGGTGCCAAGATTTTACATCCAACCTGTATCTGGCCGACACAGCAGCAAAACGTACCGGTGAAGCTGCTCAATACCATGCAACCGCTGGCGGCCGGTACTGTGATACAGAAAACAACCTCTACCAAAGGGGCAAAAGCCATTGCGGCCAAAGATGGTATCATTGCCATCAATATAAAGAGCAGCCGCATGCTCCTGGCTTATGGATTTCTTCGGAAGATTTTTGAAGTCTTTGAAAAGTATAAGACTCCCATTGATATGGTAACCACTTCCGAAGTGGCCGTATCGGTGACGATTGACAATGGCAGCCAGCTGAAATATATTCTGAAAGAACTCGAACCCTTCGGGACCACCGAAGTGGAAGAAGGGCAGACCATCGTATCCATCGTAGGAAATCAGATCGCTGAAACAAAAGATGTTTTATTAAAGATCTTTGACGGCCTCTCGCATGTACCCGTCAGAATGGTCAGCTATGGCGGAAGTAAACACAATGTATCGGTGCTGATCCCTTCTTCTTACAGAAATGAAACACTGCAAAAACTGAATCTGAAACTTTTCGGACTGGAATAATTATTAACTATTAATTATTAATGATTAACGCCTGTCAAAAACTTTAACGTTAATCATTAATCGTTAATAATTAATAACTAAGTATGGTCTTTTCCAACGCCCCATCTCTTTTGTAAACGTCATCCCTGAAATTGACCCTGCCCCGATTATCAACAAATGCAGTCATGTATCCGATATAAACCGGAACGGGATCTTTCAGGGTTACATATTTTTCAACGCCGGCATGCATGGCTTTATTGATTTTCTCTGCAGTCCATTGCGGATCATTTCTCAAAAGATAATCAGCTAATTTTTCCGGTTCGCCCAACCGGATGCATCCATGACTGAATGCGCGGGAAGACTTTTCAAAAAGACTTTTAGCGGGTGTGTCATGCATATAAATATTATACGAATTGGGAAACAGAAATTTAACCAGTCCCAGCGAATTCTTCGGACCGGGTTTCTGACGGACACGGTTTCCAACCCATTCCATATTATTCCGCTTCAGATAATTTGGGTCTCTCCGGATTCCAGGCAGAATCTCGTTTTTTAGGATCGATGGAGGAATATCCCAGTATGGACTAAAAACGATATACTTGATATCCCCGGAAAATAAAACCGTTTTATGAACAGCTTTCCCGACAACCACATTCATCGTAAAATGAATGGTATCCGCGTCGTATACGTAGAGTGTAAATGACGGAATATTTACGATCAGGTAATTTCGTTTCAGATCTAACGGAACCCATCGCGCACGTTCCATATTGATGATGATCTTTCGTATATATTCCTGCAGAGGCGTGTTGATATAATTAAAAAATGTGGGACCTGGAACACCGTCGACGGTCATGCCATATCGGTATTGAAAAGATTTTATTCCATCCTGCAGGCTTTCATCAAATACTTCACTGCCTGAATCGGAATTCAGATCGCCCAGTTCAAATAATCGTTTTCTCAGTCTGGCCACATCTTTGGACTCATCATGCAGCGCCAGTTTGCCTTTTGTTTGAATGGGTTCCCAGGATGAGGAGGAATCAAGTTGTTTGTATTTTTTTAAAGCTTCCTTTAGCAAATTATATTGCCGGTAACTATAGTTGTCAGAAAAAAGAGGAGCGGCCGTGTCCCTGATCAGCGAATCCGTCAGGTAGGGGAGATTGAGTTTTTTCCTTGGAATGTACCACTGAAGTTTGGATGTCTGCTTTTCTCCAATTCCGTTCCATACTTTATCAGCGTAAAACAGATATTCGGCAGTCAGCAGGATTTCCAGGACTGAATCTGCTTTGCCCGTGACGGATGGGTCGTTGATGAGGGTGTCCAGGTCGTTGAGATACGGAGGCTTTATTAAAATGCCTTCATCTTCCAGATTACTGAGATGGGTGTATAAATGATTGGCCTGTTCAATCAGTCCGGATGTTTCATACCAGGCATAACTAAAGTTCCGGTAGCGATAAAACTGTTTTACATCCGAACCATATTTTCCAAGCAGCGGAAACCGGGTCAGGAGCTTTGCGATGTTTGAACTATCCAGATGTAATATCTGCTGATCGCTGAATGATCCTTCTACTGAACGGTCCGGTTTCGGAAGCGAATCTGTTTTCGGCGCCGCCGGTTCCTGCTTTGCCGTCTGATTACGACAGGCTGATAAAAGAGCCAGGAGAAAAATCAGACAGGTGACAATAGACATGTGTATCTTCTTCGGCATAATCAGTTTTTTTCAAAAAAAATCCTTCCGGCTTTAAAGCGGGAAGGATTTGCATGGAATAAAATCAGTGAATTAATAATCTTTGTCGTAGCCTCCGCCACCGCCTCCGCTGTTCCCGCGGTTATACCCGCCTTTTTTGTAACCACCACCGCCACCGCTGCCACTTCCGCCAAAGCTTCTCTTTTTAAATCCACCGCCACCGGCTCCCTGCTGTTTTGGCTGGGACTCGTTTACGATTATTTTTCTGCCCATTACCTCAGAATCGTACAATGCTGTAATCGCTGCCTGCGCTTCAGCATCGTTTTCCATTTCCACAAAACCAAAACCTTTGCTGCGGCCGGACACTTTGTCCTTCACGATTTTTGCTGATCCCACCACACCATGTTGTTCAAAAAGATTTCTTAGATCCTCATCGGTCATTTGCCAGGAGAGGTTGCCTACATAAATGTTCATTGTGCTAAAATTAAAAATGAATAAAACGACTCTAAACTTCGTAGCTACGATGAACTAAGGTACTATCAGGTAGAATGGCACCAGCACAGCTTATAACCAGAATTACAGAGCAATGTAAAGATAGGAATTTTTATAAACCGGGGAAATTTTGTGGCCCGGCGGGCAGCCAATATGCTATGCAGATTTTATAAAAAAAACCCTGACCCGGGAAGGGGCAGGGTTCAATCATTATTAAAAGAAGACCTTATTCTGCGGTCACTTCAAACTCAATTTCTGTTTCATTACCATGGCCAAAATCCACTTTTGCTTTATAAGTTCCCAGTTCTTTCACTTCTGAAAGAATGTGAATGCGGCGACGGTCGATTTCATAACCTTTCTGATCGCGGATAGCGCGGGCCAGCTGAACAGAAGTAACGCTGCCAAAAATCTTTCCGCTGGTTCCGGTTTTCGCACCAACTTTCAACGGAGAATCCTTTAACACTTCGATTACTTTATTTACTTCGGCAAGAAGTTTTTCTTCCTTCTTCTTCTGCTGTTTGATTTTCTCATCCAGTTGTTTCAGATTGGAAGGGCTGGCTTCAATTGCTTTTTTTTGCGGAATCAGGAAATTACGTGCATAACCGTTTTTTACGTTCACCTTTTCATGTGCGGCGCCCAGGTTATCCACGTCCTGAATCAAAATGATTTCCATTATTACTTATTTGATCTTTCCCCCGCATGAGGCGGGAGAGAAAAATATTACTTAAATAAATCTGTAACGTAAGGCAGAATAGCCATTTGTCTGGCTTTCTTGATCGCATCAGCCACTTTACGCTGATACTTCAGCGAATTGCCGGTAATACGACGTGGAAGCATCTTGCCCTGTTCGTTCAGAAATTTTTTCAGGAATTCACCGTCCTTATAATCCACATAACGGATATGGTATTTTTTGAAACGGCAGAATTTCTTGGCCCGTTGCTGGGTCTTGATCGCGGTCAGGTATTTGATCTCGTTGGTCTTTGCCATGATTATGCCTCCGCTTTTTCTGTTCCTGCGTAATGTTGTACACCACTTTTCTTTCTGGCATTGTACTCGACGGCGTATTTATCGAGTTTGGTAGCCATGAAACGTAACACGGTTTCATCGCGGAGAATCTGAATTTTCAGTTTCTCATTGAAGTCGGATGGCGCACTATATTCCATGACCCAGTATAAACCAGTGGTTTTTTTCTGGATGGGATACGCCAGTGATTTAAGACCCCAGGGATTGTCGTGCACCACTTTACCGCCGTTATCTTTAACGAAGGCAGTGAATTTGTTCTGGGCGGCTTTAAAGTCCTCCTCAGACAGCACAGGGGTAAAAATCACCATCAATTCATAATTGTTCATTTCCCTGTTTTTGTTTAAAAAAATTAATTGGGCTGCGAAAGTATAGCTTTTTCACCAAATAACGAAAGGAAATCGTTGACTGATGACCGTTGACGGTTGACCGAATTGGTACCGGCCGGCACTGAATAATCTGACCTTGGTCATCGGTGATCGGTCAACGGTCATCCTGTCAGCATAAAGGCAAATGGCACCTTCTTTGAACTGCAGGCCTAAAACAGCCGAATATGCAAAAAGGAAGTATCAGGGTACAGACGGAGAATATCTTCCCTATTATTAAGAAGTTTTTATACAGTGATCACGAGATCTTTCTTAGAGAGTTGATTAGCAATGCGGTAGATGCCTCCCAAAAGTTAAGGACCCTCTCCTCCGTAGGTGAAGCTAAGGGTGAGATAGGTGATTTGAATATTACCGTCAAACTGGACAAAGAAGCAAAAACCATCACGATTTCCGACCAGGGAATCGGAATGACAGCCGAAGAAGTGGATAAATACCTCAACCAGGTTGCCCTTTCCGGCGCTGAAGAATTCGTTAACAAATACAAAGGACAGAACGAAAATGCCATCATCGGTAAATTCGGCCTTGGTTTCTATTCTTCCTTCATGGTCAGCCAGCAGGTGGATGTCATTACCAAGTCATATAAAGAAGGAACTCCGGCAGTAAAATGGGAATGTGACGGCAGTCCGGAATACAGCCTGGAGGAATATGATAAGAAAGAAAGGGGAACTGATGTAATCCTCCATATTTCAGAAGACAGCACCGAATTCCTGGATGAAAGCCGTATTCGCGGGATTCTTGAAAAATTCTGTCGCTTTCTGCCCATTCCTGTATTTTTTGAAGAAAAACAGATCAATAATACCCGTCCCGCCTGGACGCGTAAACCCAGCGAACTCACTACACAGGACTACCAGGATTTTTACAAGGAATTATATCCATTTAATGAACCGCCATTATTCTGGATCCATTTAAATGTTGACTCTCCCTTCAACCTGACCGGAATTCTGTATTTCCCCAAAATCAAACAGAGCTATGAAATACAGAAAGATAAAATTCAGCTTTATAGTAATCAGGTTTTTGTTACCGATGAAGTAAAAGATATCGTACCTGAATTTCTGATGCTCCTGCAGGGCGTGATCGACAGCCCGGATATTCCTTTGAATGTGAGCCGCAGTTATCTTCAGGGAGACCCCAATGTTAAAAAGATCAACAGCCATATCACAAAAAAAGTTGCCGATAAACTCGATGAACTCTTTACGAAAGAAAGAAAAGAATATGAAGAGAAATGGGAGAGCCTGGGATTATTTGTGAAATATGGAATGATGACCGACGATAAATTCCTGGAGAAGGCAAATAAGTTCCATATCATGGAAAATGCCGACGATTCACGTTATTATACTCTTGAAGAATACAGAACGGCTACTGAGTCATTGCAAAAAAACAAAGAAGGTAAATTAGTAATTATCTATACCAGCAATCCTGTGCAGCAGAACAGTTATATCCGCGCTGCTCAAAGCAGGGGATATGTAGTCGTAAAACTGGAGACCATTGTGGATGCGGGTTTTATCAACCAGATGGAATTGAAATGGGAACATGTTCATTTCACACGTGTAGACAGTGAAGTAGTTGATAACCTGATCGACAAACAGGAATCTTCCGAAACGGTACTCAGCAAGGAGGATTCGGAAAAACTGAAATCATTGTTCGCGGTTGATCTCCCTACACTACATGTGACCGTTGAAATAAAGGGATTGAATCCTGACGCAATGCCGGTGGTTGCAACAAGACCTGAATTCATGCGCCGTATGAAGGATATGGCCGCATTGAATGGTGGGATGGGAGCGTTCTACGCGAATATGCCCGATGAAGTAACACTGACAGTAAATGGCAATCATCCGATTTATCAGAATGTTCTGAAGGAAGATGATACTGACAAGCAAAAGAAACTTGTACATAACCTGGCAGACCTTGCCCTGCTGAGTCAGGGTCTTCTCAAGGGTACAGAACTGACTGATTTTATTCAGCGTAGTGTTGAACTCATAGGAGGAGAAAAGAAAAGCCCGATCATTTTAGAAGCTTAAAGCATAAAGCGTAAAGCGTAAAGCAAATTGGATAATTCAGCGCGGAGATAAATGTACTCCAAACTCATTACTTAATTACTTTACGCTTTGTGCTTTACGCCTTAAGCTTTATATCGAGTATTTTAAGTTGCAGTCTCTTTTCTCCATTCCATTCATTTACATCCAGAGTGTAAGCGATATCCATGGGCTGGCCACTTTGAATGAGCGGCCATTTATCTGCCATATTAAATGCGATGCCTGAGAAAATAATATCACCCTGTTTGGCAACCAGACGTATATGTTTTTCTTTTAGCAATCTCGAATAACCTGTCTCTATTACTCCGGTCGAACTAAGTACCGGTTTGTTATTCTCTGGTCCAAACGGCTCCATCTGCTCAATAATCCTGTAAATCTGGAAATCAAGATCGCTGAATTGCACAACTGTATCAATTTCCAATTCGGGAATAAGGAAACGGGGCTCGATGGTTTCGGACACTACTTCTTCAAATTTTTTACTGAACCGTTCAATGTTTTCCGGCGCAAGGGTCATCCCTGCAGCAGCAAAATGACCACCATATCCGACCAGCCATTCCCGGCATGCATGCAGTGCTTCATATAAATTAAAACCGGGTACACTGCGGGCGCTTCCGGATGCCATTGCACCACTCTGGGTCAGGACAATGGTCGGACGATAATATTTTTCGATCAGGCGGGAGGCCACTATGCCTATGACACCTTTGTGCCA
>DASSGT010000556.1:0-2673 GCA_035693345.1 Puia sp.
CTGGAAAACTCTTTTCCGGCCTTAAGAAAATGGCAATTCCGACGGCCGTTAACAATGCGCCGGTAATGATACATCCCCACCAGGATTTTATTGCTGCTCCCATCTCGTTTTCAGGCAAATGCCATGTCTATCTTTTTGTTAACCTCATCCAGATTTTCTTCGAGGGCCTTCTTGTGTGCTTTGAGTTTGCTCTTGGTTTTATCTTCTGCTGTCTTAATTTTATCTCCGAAAGTTTTGATTTTGTCTTCCAGCAATTTCTTTCTCCTGGCTGACCTGTCTTTCATTTTTTTTAATCTTTCATCCCTTTCCTTCTTTAATTTCTCAATTTTTGCTTTGATGGAAGCTTTGTCTTTGTCAATTGCTTTTTTCAGATCTTTCTCTTCATTGTCAATTTCCTTATTTAATTCATCCCATTGTTCATTATCATATTTTTCAAATTGGGATGCGACGTCTGTGCGGACCACGACTCCCTGAATAGGCTCTATATAACTGTTGATCATTACTTCGGTGTCTTCCTCAACATCCAGAACAATCACGTAATCACCCACATTGATTTTGCTTTTTACATCTTCCAGTACTTCATCGTAAAAATCGAGATCATCAGCTTCATCTGCCGCCCCGACCATCGCCCCCGTCAACATGCCTACCAGCACGCCAAAGGGTCCGCCCACCAATCCGATCATAGAACCGCCGATGGCACCAACAGCCGGCAATCCGGCAGTATCATCTCCTTCATGTTCTTCTGACACAAATTGATTTACACCCGTTTTATGGAGCATGGCGTAATTGTAGATAGTAATATCTCCCAACTGATCCAATTCCTTTAACCTTTTCAGTCCGCCGGCCGCATTCCTTGCATCCCGGAAAGTGATCATGAGTAAATTTTCCATATGTATATATTTAAAAGTGAATAGATTATTGAAGACCCGCCGCATGTTTTATTTTGCTCTCAAAACCTTTCACATCCTGTTTAACAGATTTTAATCTGAGAGCAAGCATAATATTGAAAATGCCGGCTACGATAAACGCAGTGCCGGAATAGGCAACGATGCTGATGGCGCCCGCCGCCGGAAAATATAATACGAAGAAGGCAAGAATGGCGAGCAGGAATCCGCCGGCCAGGATCCATCCCCATCCGGGAATTCCCATGGCTTTGACGTCAAATGAAGCGCCCATTAAATAAAATGCGCGGATCATTAACCAGAATCCCAGGATAAAAGGAAGGGAAGCCATCGTAAGGACCGGGTAACTCAATAAATAAATTCCGATAATTACATCGATCACT
Source organism: Puia sp. (assembly GCA_035693345.1). Lineage (GTDB taxonomy): Bacteria > Bacteroidota > Bacteroidia > Chitinophagales > Chitinophagaceae > Puia. The sequence goes on from DASSGT010000556.1 coordinate 1,286, forward strand.
CCGGAGGCAAATGTCCATCCCCAACCTTTCATGACGTCACTGTTGCCGATGGAAAAAAAGATCTGGGTTAAGCCGGCACCCAGGATGACGAGGCTGAATAAAACACTTAAACCCAGATACCCTTCAGCCGGTCGGGCAAAAATGGCTGCGCCGGCGACGATCAGCAGCAATCCTTTAATAATAAACCACCACCAGTTTTTGACGGTGGATGTAATCGTGTCCGATAGTGCATTCATAAATTAAAATTTTAAGGTGAGGAAATGAATTTGCAGACCAAAATTAAACGCCTGGTCAGACCCGGTGGTTACCTGTATTACATGATCTGTTACCCATTTCTAAAATCCGGTACGCTACATGCCGTCTGCCTTGTAAAATCAACCGGGGGAATTCCCGTAAGGTTTTTGAAAAACCGTGTGAAATGAGATTTCTCTTTAAACTGAAGAAAATAGCCAATTTCTGAAATGGTAAGCTTTGAATGGAGGAGAAGTGATTTCGCTTCCGTAAGTAAACGCTGGTTAATGATTTCCAGTGGAGACTGTCCGGTGAGTTTCTTTACGACCCACCAGAGATGTGCCGGCGTGACATATAACATACCCGCGGCATATTCAACGGATCTGAGCGGGGGATATGAACTATTCACCAGCACATAGAATTGTTGAAGCAGATTATATTCCATTGAATTATTTTCAACAAAGCTGAAAGCGCGGGTGATTCTCTTTGATTCTAAAAGGAATATATGCAGGTAGTCTCTGATGATATTGTATGTAAAATAACTTTGGTTCTGGTATTCATAAATTATTTTTTCGCCTATCTGCAGAAGTAACCTGGATTCTTCACGTCCCATGCTGAAAAGATTCTGATTGCTCCAGAAGAATGGGAAATCACTGTGGAACTGAGTGTTCTGATACGAATATTTAATAAATGATTCCTTAAAAAGGAAAGCCTGGCCCTTCAGGTTTTTTATTTTCCTGTATGCTGTAATGTGGAATGGCGAAAAAAAGCACAGCGTACAAGGCCCGATTGTCGGAATCAGTTCATTACTGCTGAAATCTATGGAACCTCCCGTGATCAATCCGATCTGATAAAATAATGTCCGGAAAGATGGCATAGAACAGGCATGTGGACTCTTATCATAGTCCTCTAAACGGAAGGCAAAAAAATCATCGCTGATCGAACGAAAGGGAGAGTCGAACAAATAAAATAGATGGTTTATTTCAGGGACAACTTGCATAAAGATTCTTCTTTATCGCTTTTTGTCAGGAGAATTTGCAGCAGGAATAAAAGATTTACACGGGTGGATTGCAGTTTCTGAAAGCAGGAAGTACGGACCTGACGAAATAAAACGCCATTACATGTAAAGCAGAATAAAATCGGAATGGCTCATCAAA
>DASSGT010000557.1:0-2464 GCA_035693345.1 Puia sp.
GATATTCTCGCGGCAGAACAAACACCCGACAACCCCACTTGGTATCAGGGTACAGCCGATGCGGTGCGGCAATGCCTGCGACATCTCGGTCCTGTCGAGGCAGAATATATTCTGATTCTTTCAGGCGACCAGTTATACCAGATGAATTTCATGGAGATGCTGAATAATCATATTCAGCAAAAAGCGGAGATAACGATTGCTACCATTCCGGTCGCGGACAGGGAAGCTTCTGAATTCGGCATATTGAAAAAAGATAATAAAGGATTCATCACTTCTTTTATCGAGAAACCTAAAAAAGATGTTTTAAAAGACTGGACCAGCGATACCGGACCTGCCATGCAGGTCCAGGGTAGAAACTACCTGGCATCCATGGGGATTTATATTTTCAACAGACAACTTCTCCAGGACCTCCTTCAGAATGAATATGTGGAAGCAACGGATTTCGGAAAAGAAATTCTTCCACAGTCGATCGACAAGTACAAAGTGGTCAGCTATCAATATGATGGCTACTGGACGGATATTGGAAATATTTATTCGTTCTTTGAAGCCAATCTGGGTCTTACCAAAGAAATTCCGGACTTCAATTTATTTGACAATAACAATGCGATTTATACCCGTGCGCGCATGTTACCTCCTGCAAAAATCAGTGGCACCACACTGGAGAAAACAATCATTGCCGAAGGATGTATCATCAATGCGTCACGCATTGAGAGCAGTGTGATCGGCATACGCACCAGAATCGGAATCGGCACCACCATCGTCAGCAGTTATCTCATGGGTATCGATTACTATGAAACCATCGAAGAGATCAAACACGATAAGGAACATGGCCTGCCATCCGTTGGAATCGGGGATCGTTGTTATATACGTAATTGCATTGTAGATAAGAATTGCCGTATCGGTGATGATGTCAGGATCAATGGTGGTGCCCACCTGGAAAATACCGATCATGCTCTGTATACTGTGAAAGACGGAATCGTAGTAGTAAAAAAAGGAGCGGTGATTCCAAATGGTTTTGTGATTTAGTTTATAACGATTGCTATGGCCACAGCGTCTTCGCCAGCCAAATTCAGTCTGGTTGAAAAACCCAGACTTTCCGTTTGGCAGATCATTACCATGAGTTTCGGATTCCTTGGAATTCAATTTGGTTTTGCTCTGCAAAATGGCAATACCAGTCGTATTCTCCGTTCTTTCGGCGCTGACGTGGATCAGCTCCCTGCTTTCTGGCTGGTGGCTCCGCTCACCGGCATGATTGTGCAACCGCTGATTGGTCACTACAGTGATCGTACCTGGAACCGGTTAGGCCGCAGAAAACCGTATTTTTTAACCGGTGCGATTCTCACCTGCATGGCGTTGCTGATTCTTCCCAATTCCGGTTCATTTTCGTCAGTGATACCTGCATTATGGATTGGCGCAGGTATGGTGATGATCATGGATACTTCTATAAATATAGCCATGGAACCCTTTCGGGCGCTTGTGGCCGATAATCTGCCTGACAAACAGCGAACACTGGGATTTAGCATACAAACTTTCCTGATTGGTCTCGGGGCAGTCGGCGGATCCTATCTTCCTGAATGGATGGGCAAACATGGATTCAGTTTACAACCAGGCCCGAATGGTGTCGCCGACAATATCCGTTACTCATATTATATTGGTGCGACTGTTCTGATCATTGCCATATTGGTAACAGTGTTTTTTTCAAGGGAATATGCACCTGCAGAATATGAAAAATATCATGGGAAACCAGAACAATCACATAAACGGTCGGGTGTTCGTGAAATCATTTATGATTTCCGGCATATGCCAAAAACTATGAAACAACTGGGCCTTGTACAATTTTTTTCCTGGTTCGCATTGTTTTCCATGTGGGTATTTACAACTGACGCGGTGGCAACACATGTTTACGGACTGACGGGTGAATATGCAAAGACAGTTCAATACAATGAAGCCGGAAATAAAGTAAGCTCTGCGTTTGGTGTTTATAACCTGGTGGCGATGTTTTATGCACTCCTTCTCCCTGCGATTGCCCGGAAAATCGGCAGAAAAGCAACACATGCATTTTCACTGATGGCAGGTGGTGTGGGTCTGATCTCTATTTTTTTCATCAGGGACCCTGCGATGCTAACCTTTTCGATGGTGGGTGTCGGACTGGCCTGGGCCAGCATCCTGGCGATGCCATACGTAATTTTATCCGGCTCCATACCAGCAGGTAAGCTGGGAATTTATATGGGTATTTTTAATTTCTTCATCACGCTTCCGCAAATTGTAAATGGTGTATTTGGCGGATCGATTGTCAAACATATCTATGGGGGCCAGCCCATTTACGCTATTGTTCTTGCAGGGTTCTTTTTATTCTGCGCAGCCATCAGTGTGTTGTTTGTGTATGATGCCGGAGATATACGCATCAGCAGGAAGAAACAAAGACTGGCTACATCATGAGAAAGTTTATTTTCCTTCCTTTTCT
>DASSGT010000558.1:0-4698 GCA_035693345.1 Puia sp.
TGCTGCGATGGTATTTGTGAGATAACTATCAGCCACGTTTTTTTCGCAAAATTCCAGATCGGTATAAGCCCCTAAATGAAACAGATAATCCGGTTTAAATTCAAAAACATCCTTCTTATAGGCTTCATAATCTCTGAAATCCAGAAAACCTAGCCAGGTGGTGTTTACATCCTTGTCGGTGCATTTTAATTCGAAATCGTCTTTAAAAACCCGGTAAAATGCTTCGCCCAGCATCCCACCGCTTCCTGCCATGTAGATTTTTAATTTGTTTGTTTTTTTCATTCAGATAATGATTTCTGCTGTTAATATTTGATTATTGCGCCTGATTGTTTAATCTGCTTTTAATGACCTTTCCGGGTACACCTGCTACGATAGAGTACGGTGGAATATCGCGGTTTACAAGTGCACCGGCTGCTATAATAGAACCTTTTCCTATTCTTACGCCCGATAAAATGACCGAACGGGTACCTAACCATACATCATCTTCGATGATGACCTCTCCCCGGATGGTAGGCTGGCTGATCATAGGCATATCCAGGCTGGTAAATCCATGATTTTCGGAAAATATGGATACGTTAGGACCGAACATCACATGAGAGCCGATCGTCACCCTTCCTCTTACCTGAATAAAACAATTTTGTGAAATCCCTACATCGTCTCCAATAATCAATCCAACGCCCATATTTTTTATATTTCCGGTGCACTCTATTACGGTATTTCTCAATATTGTAATATTATTTCCGAGCCTTACACCTTCCACACACAGAGCATTGATTTCAACATTGTCCCCTATGGTTATGGTCCTGCCGGCGGTGATTTTGTGACAATATCTGATTTTGCAATGTCTGCCGACAAATAACAGCCCCGTGGAATGTTTAAAAAATAGTTTATGATAAAATCCGCGTGCAAGAGAGAAGAATTTGTCCCATAAAATGATGAACTTATCGCGATTCGACAACCTCTCATCAACTTTGTATCCTTTTTTGCCCAGTTTATTGATAATATAATTCAGGAATTGCATCTGGCGTTTTTAGAGGGCTAATTGCAGGGATTCGAATACCGGTGTCAAATTCCGGGCAAACGTATCATAATTTACCAGGTTCAATGCGTGCTCTCTGGCATCCTTACCCATCCGGATCAATCTGTCTTTATCTGACATCATCCATTCTATCTTTGAGCGAAGATCTGCCGCATTTGCCGGTTGAAACAATTTACCGGTGACCTCGTCAATAACCAACTCCGGAATGCCACCGATATCTGCGCCCAACACAGGTTTAGCCAATAACAAGGCTTCTACCAGCGAATAAGGTAAGTTTTCATACCATTCGCTGGGAACGACAACAAATTGCGCATGCTGAACAAATCGGAAAACTTCTTCCTTTGGCATTTTACCAAGCAATTTCACATTCTGAATTTCGCCATTCCCAACCAATTCCTTTAACTCGCCAAAATGTTCTCCGCTGCCAATGACCAGCAAATCCAGATTCAGGCCGGTCATTGCTTTTACAAGAGTAAAAATTCCCTTCACCTTGAGTATGTTCCCCACATATACAATATAAGGTTTGTGGGTAGTATCCGGCGGGGCTTCATATTGACCGGAGACGGAATGAATATCAAACAAATTATATACCTGCTGCAATTTCCTTTTGTCAAAACCAAAGGCTTCAAACTTTTTTTTGATGAATGCAGAAGGGCAAATAAAATAATCTACATGTTTATAGGGATTGGAAAACGTATTTGCATAGGATTCCAAAGCAGCTACAAAACTTGCCTGGGCGGAGTCCTTTTTACACTTATTTAAAATGCATTGATAGAATTTACCGCCTTTGCATTTCTCGCAAACTTTTTCATGACTGATGAAAGTAGTATTCGGACATAAGATAACATAATCATGTAAAGTCCAGATAATGGGAATATTTTTCTTCCTGATTTCGGGTATTATGCTGGCAGGAGTCAGATAATGATGAATATTGTTCAGATGCACAATATCAACAGGATGTTTTTCCAGCAGTGATTTCAGATTGGATCTCGCTTCAGTAGAATAGATGCTGTTCTTAACGGCTTTCAGACCGCTGGCCAGCGACTTATTTTTATTAAGCTCCCGGTAATCAATATTTGATATAAAATACTCCGAATATGGACTGGGAAAATTTTTCTCATTCTTCATTGAAAAAGGAATGACTGTATGACCCAGTGATTCGTAGAATTTACAGAGGTTTTCAATATAGGTCCAATCTCCACCTGAAGGGAACCATGTCCAGTTTACGATCAATATATTCAGTTTCGCGGCCATTTTTCTACTCCTGCTCCACCAGCTGCAACGTCTTTGTATATTCTCCGATCATTTTCTCCGCACTGAAGTTTAGGCTGATATATTCATGAATCTTTTCAGCAGAGAAATCGAACTGCAGGGCTTTTGACCATTTGTGGGCGATATCGGCAACATCTGGTTCGCATAAAAAACCGTTCAGGCCTTCGGAAATCATTTCTGATGCACCGCCAATATTTGTCAAAACTACCGGCAGGCCGCAGGCCATTGCTTCGAGGGCTGCAATGGAAAATGTTTCCACGCTTGTAGAACATAAAGTAAACAGGTTGCTGGCCCAGTAAAAAGGACGCACATCTGACTGCGGTCCTGTAAATTTTATGAATTCAGACATATTCATTTTTTCTGCAAACAGGCGGCATTGCTCAAGCAGTGTACCCCCGCCGACAAATAAAAGATATGCTTTTTGGTTGTAGGCAGAATGCAGCACCTGAAGTGATTGAATGGCTCCTATATGATTTTTCTCCGGGCGGAACGCCGCTGTCATAATGATTACGGAAGCATTTTCCGGAATTCCATATTGGTTTCTCAACTTTGTTTTGTCGCAATGATCATCTGGCAAGCGCCATTTATTAATATCAATCCCGTTATGAATGGTTTTGAACAGCTTCGCCGGAATATGGTATTTGAGGGCTGTATATTTTGCCTGATTCTCAGAAACTGTAATGATGAGATCTTTTTTGGTTAAAAGGGTAGTGTACAGTTTATTCAGGTTATTTTCCTTTTTGTTCCTTGGTATTGTACTGTGATACGAAACAATGACAAGAGGTTTCTGTTTCAGTCCGCTGATGATCAGTTTTGTCAGAAAAAAACTAAAAAAATTAAGGCAAAAGATAATGTCAGGCTTTTCAGTGCGAATTAATCTTCTTAAGGATCTGAGTGGTGCAAAGTCAAACTTGCCGGTTCTTGGCAGGGGCAGGAACCGGATTACCTTGTTGAATTCATCCTGTGCCTTATTATCGTCACTTAAGCTTACTACGATTTGTGATCTTACATCCTTGGTAAAAGTATTGGCGAGCAGAATGAGGAATTTTTCCGCTCCGCCTACCGGAAAGGCAGGGGCAATATAAATAATAGTTTTTTTTGACAATCTTAAACGACTTTTTTCAGATAAAGTAATGAAGGATCGGTTATATTCTTGCTATTTTTAATCCGGATATCATTATATTTATTTTCTCCGATCAGAGAGACGATAAATAAAAAAGTAATACTGGATGTGAGCTCTCCGTTTTGTCCAATACAGTAAATAATAATAAAAATCAATATCGTAACTAGTGGCGAAATTCCAACATTTTTTTTAAATGATTCGCGGAATATGGATATAATCAGAACAGAATAAAGACACAATCCAACGATTCCGTTTTCAATCAAAAGTAATAACAAGCCATTGTGGGGAGGAAGGAAATTTCTTCCCAGGTTCCTGGTAACAAACCCCCAAAATCCGATACCAAATAACTGTTCTACCGGCTTCAGTTTCTGAAAGGCCTCAAATGCATTGGAAGATGCTTCTCCGCGCCATTCCAGAGCATCCAGGGCCTGGGCATTATAATTAAAACCCATGTGTTTATTAAAGACGGCCACCGGTTCATCAATCATTCTCTGTGTGATATTTTCCACGAATTCGCTGTTTAAATTCAGCACCTGTTGAACGGTGACGAATACAAACAATGCGAGGAAAATTACAGCAATACCCATCGTAATCAGCCTGACAGCTTTTTTTGAACTCTCCTTAGATCTTAACTGCCTTCCAATCAGAAAAACCGATATACCAATGATACCAAGCAGTGAACTCCGGGAGGTCGACATCAAAACCCCTAAAAACATCACCGGCAGTAGAAGTGCAAGTTTACCGGAACTGCGTTTATTGATAAATTCGTTAATCAGAAAAACGAAGCACATGCCACATATCAGTCCATAAAAGTTATGATTGATAACCTCGATGATTTCTCCCTGTTCATCATATTGGATAGGGATATTGAGAAGTGTCAGATAAATCCTTTGTACGGGAAAATGGCCAATGACTGCATATGAATAAGCCAGGTCGGCAAAGCAGATGACTCCGGCAAGGATAAGGCTGATTTTTATATAAGTATAATCCCCTTTTTTGCAAAAGTAAAAGAACCCGCAATAAACCGAAATGGCAGTCAGAAAGGTTAGCTTGATAAATGTATAATCAACCAGATCATAGGCCAGTGTCACCAGGTAACCATAAAAGAGAAAAAGAATGATGTATTTGGCGGGCGAACTGAAAAAAGCAGGAGATGTTTCTCCTTTGACAGGGACGATTGTTCTCAAAAACAGTGTGATTCCTATGATTGCCCTGATATTTAAAGGCAGACCGGCAACCTCAAAATTTATGTCCGCTATCGTTA
>DASSGT010000559.1:0-5049 GCA_035693345.1 Puia sp.
TAGTTGGCAGTTGACTGTTGGCAGTTGGCAGAAGTTTTATTTGTGTAATCATCCAGCCATGTGATTTTTTTAATGGAACGGTTGCAATCGTTTCCCCGGTTGGAGAATCCAAATGGATTTGCCAGATGCCGCCGGTTGTATCTGCCAGGTATCGAAAAATCAACTGATCCTTATTCTGCAAATCCACATTTTTCAAACGGCATTGCGCGTGATTCCGTAATGCGAGCCATTTTGTATCGGCCAGTTCGCTGTTGATGAAACTATCACAGACAAGTGAATTGTATGAAGGCTGCCATGTTTTTAAAAAAGTATAAACTTCTTTTGCTTTTTCTTTGGAAACATTTTCATTCATCCAGTGGACCAGGCTGGTTAACTGACGTTGCATCGAGTCATTATAACTGCGGAGCAGGGGATAATCCGCTTCCGTGTCTTCATCGCGGGTATCATTAAAGAACGCCATGAATTTATAATACTCATCGTGTTTGAAAGGATCGTAGGGATGACTGTGGCACTGAACGCAACCGAATGTGGTGCCCATTAACGCCTGCCAGGTCGTGTTCACTCTGTCCAGTACTGCGGTCGTTCTGAACTCCTCATTATCGGTCCCGCCTTCGTCGTTGGTCATCGTGTTGCGATGAAACGAAGTGGCGATGAACTGATCATCCGTTGGATCGGGCAGGAGGTCACCTGCTAATTGTTCCTTTAAAAAAACATCATAGGGCTTGTCCTCATTGAATGCGCGGATCAGCCAGTCACGGTATTTCCAGATCGTGCGGCTGTCGTCGCGTTCATAACCCTTCGTATCGGCATAACGGGCCAGGTCCAGCCACATAGAGGTCCACTTCTCTCCGTAATGTGGTGAGGCAAGTAATGAATCAACGAGGTTGGAATATGCTTTCTCACTGCTGTCTGCTAGAAATTTATTTGCGAGTTCTTCAGATGGCAGCAGTCCGGTGATATCCAGACTCACCCTGCGGAGTAATGTTCTTTTGTCTGCCCGGGGAGAAGGTTTTAAATCCTCTTCTTTCCATTTTTGCTCGATGAAATGATCCACGTCATTTTTTGCCCAATCGCTTTTAGAATGAATGAGTCCGAAAAAACTGGTTGGCTGTGGAACCGATGGTTCTTTCACCGGAACATATGCCCAGTGCTCACCCCAGGGCGCACCTTCTTTTATCCAACGGGTGAGAATCTGAATATCTTCTTTGTTTAAAGGATCGTGTTTATAGGGCATCCGGTCCTCTGGGTCTTTTAGACTGATGCGCCGGATCATTTCACTGTGATCGGGATCTCCCGGCACAATGGCATGTTTGCCGGATTTTAAAGTGGCCAGCGCCTCATCACGAAACAGCAGACTGAATCCACCCTTTTGCCTGACACCGCCATGACAAGTGATACAATTCTTATTGATAATGGGTTTTACCTGGCTGGTAAAATCGACGGGTTTCTGCCGGGTACTGATCACGAAAATCAGGATAGCCAGGAAGAGGATAGATATGGCAAGCAGGACCTTCTTCACATTACACTAAGTTCGTTCCGTAAAAGTATGAAAGTATGAAAGAATGGGAGAATGGAAGTGTAGTTCGGTAATTGGGAATTTTTTTTCGATTGAGAGACGATGAAGGCAACGTGAAGCAGGTTGAAGTAACATAAAGCATCATGACGCAACGATAAAATAATTTGTACAATCCTTAGTTTAAAAGAGCAGGGCTGGTGTCTGAAAAAAAGATATGACAATCATGGTTTGAACTGGCCGGTAGGATATGGACGCATCTTAGACGCATCTTAGACGCATCTTAGACGCATCTTAACTGGGAAGAGAAAAAAGTGTGGAAGACTGGAAGACTGGAAGACTGAAAGTTTTTTCCTTATTATTTTTCTTGTCATACATTGATCTTGTGATTTGAAAACAGAATATTAAAAGTCCAGTAATAAGTAAAGCAACTTCTTTTTCTCACCGTTAGTGACGATCTGATTGTAAATAAATCATAGATTTGGTTATGAGCGAATATGCAGATTCACTCCTGGCTTTTAAAGCAGACATCGAACATAAAGGGTTGCTCGACTGGCTGGAAGCGCATACATCTTTTATGCGACCTCTTCACCGGTATGTTGGCACGTTGGTGGTCGATACCGGTTCTGTTTCGTTTTCGGGAGAAGATTCAAAAGCAGGATCCCATTTCAGTCTGACGATCACGAGGTCCGATATTACGGCACTCCATTTGGGATATGATTCAATATTCAGAAGAATTGACGACCGTTCCCTGGGGATTTTGCATTTTGTTCCCCTCCGGATAGATTTTACCCAAAATAAAAGAGACGAAAGCATATATATTTTTGCAAATTATTCAAGACTTCTCCGGCAGTCAGATAATCGTCAGGTCTATGAAGAGTTGGGAGGAGAAAAATAGTGTGGAAGACTGGAAGTCTGGAAGTCTGGAAGTAGGGAACTCAGTATATATTTCATTAATTAATAACCAAAAAATACATTCAAACGGAATACAAATCATAAAAGACATTCATACCGTAAATATTATTTTATGAAAGAGTATTTATTCTTCTTCAGAGGCGGCCTCGATTTTTCACAGGCTCCGCCCGAACAATTACAACAGGTACTGATGAATTGGAAAAACTGGACGGAGGAACTTACAAATAAAGGAATCTATGGCGGAGGCGACCGCGTAACAAGAAATGATGCAGCTTTTGTACAAGGCAAAGCTAAACAGGTTATTGCCGGGCCTTATGCTGCAAATAATGAGATGATCGGGGGTTATATAAAAATCAAAGCTGAGAACCTGCGGCAGGCTATTGAAATTTCAAAAGGCTGTCCCATTTTTAATTATGATGGAAATATTGAAATCAGGGAAGTGGCCCGATAAAGCTGAACGCGCAATGCATAAAATTCCTTTGGTGGTTAATACCAGTCTTCATTATTCATCTCTTGTCCGAGCTTTGTACGTGCTTTATAGAAGCATCATACAAGCAGGTTAACGCGCACTTTCATATATCACGCGGAATGGAGCCGACTAAGCCATTGATGGGAAATTTAGGGTCAAAGCGTTGATTTCCATTTAAAAAGATGGTTTGTCGCAGAAATATATCGAGCTGCCCCTTCCTATTAAAAAACTTGATCGCTATGGATTGGGTCGTCCGAAGAACAACACGTACCCATTTGTATCTGCCAGTTCAAAACCTCTTAAGTTATCACTATTATCATGAATGGGCTTGACAAACGTTACTCCATTCGAAAGATATTCTTCAAACAGTACATCTGGTTCTGAAGTAGAAACGTACGCATCCCAGGGAGCCCATTCATGACGTGTATGATTAGGGATTGGCCTTACTTCAGGTGCTATAGCCTTCAACATGATAGAAATATTGTCTCGGCCAACAATGGCCCAATAAGGATCCTTATCCGGGCCGATATGCCGGACATGGAATCCGAGTTTGTCCGTATAAAATGAAACCGACCTCTTTACATTCGTAACAATAAAAAAGGGCGATATGAAGGCGAGGTTTGTCATTGTTGATATTTTGCTTTTTTATAACTAAAGGAGCGCATTGAAAAACTCATTAGTACAAATAAGAATTTGTAATTTCAGATAGTTATCAAAACTAAGAACGAAAGACGTAGAAAACCAATCTGACAGCTTCGCCTTTTTAGATCGTACCTGAAAAACGCTTCAACCGGAAATCGCAACCAGTAATATATCCGCTGTCACAAACTCCGAAAACAATCACATGAAAAATATCCTCCTGACAATTTCTGCGGTCTGCTTTTATCTGTTTTCATTTTCACAGAATGAAGGTATTCATTTTGAAGAGGGGGTGAGCTGGCAACAGGTTCTTGCAAAAGCAAAAAAGGAAAACAAATTCATATTTGTGGATTGTTATACCACTTGGTGTGGACCCTGTAAGTTTATGGCGAAAAACATATTTCCGCTAAAAGAAACCGGAGACGCGGTGAACTCTCATTTTATTTCTGTCGGTATTCAGATCGATTCGACCGATCACGATTCTGATACGGTGAAACGTGCTTATCCGGATGCCCATCTGATCTCGATCAATTATAATATCCGGGCTTATCCGACATTTCTCTATCTCAGTCCGGAGGGGAAACTGGTGCACCGAACCGTAGGATCTACCAGAAATGCTGCGGAGTTTATAATAAATACAAAAGATGCGATGAATCCGGACAGGCAATATTATGCCATGATTGAAAAATTCAGGTCGGGGGGGCGCGATACTGTTATGTTGGAATCTCTCATAAACCTGGCGATACAGAATGAGAATGGATTTCTCGCTGATTCCGTGATCAGGGCCTGGCTGCCATTGATCAAAAACGTTTATACGACAGATCGCCTGCAGATGATTACACAGATTGCGATCGAGCCGGGAACACCGGAGTTTGATTTGTTCTATCATAATGCCGAAAAAATAAACAGCCTCTTCAAACCGGGATATGCTGAAAACGTTGTCATGAATGCCGTCATACAACATAATCAGTCGATCCTCACGGCTTTCAATGACCCCGCGTCTACGCCGGACTGGAATAAAATATCGATGGAAATCAGCAATCAATATGGACCTGCTTTGGCTCACCGGATTGTTATGTCGGTGAAACCGGTCTATTATAAAAGAAATAAAAACTGGGATTTGTATATTAAGAATCTTCTGTCTTTTCTGAAAGAATATGAAACTAAACTGGATGCCATTGATTTGAATAACGCTTCCTGGGATATTTTTCAGTATAGTACCAGTTCGGACGATCTAAACTATGGACTTTCTCTCAGTGAACGTAGTGTGAATTCCGAGAAAAACAACCCGGCTTTTATAGACACCTATGCTAACCTGCTATATAAACTGGGCCGGAAAACAGAAGCTATTGCCAAAGAGACCGAGGCCATGAACCTCACGGAACCTTCCGAAAGACCGAGTTATCAGGAAACCCTTGATAAGATGAAATCCGGAGCCAAAACCTGGGATTAGAAGCCTGGGGCTAAAGGTTAAAATAAGTTTGTAGGAACCCCAAATTTGTGCCCCTGTTTT
>DASSGT010000560.1:0-2873 GCA_035693345.1 Puia sp.
TTCCAGTTTCTCCAGATCCCGCTCCATCTTTTTCACGGTCTCTTTCACCTTGATGATATTCTCACGGATTTCTTCTTTGAATGATGCGTGATCAGTTATTATACGACGGCTATGATACGGTTTCTCATCTTCTAAATATTCTCCATCGGTTGCATGGGGACGATATGCCAGTTCCTGACCCACATAAACAACACCATGTGTGCGCACAAAGACCGATCGGATCGCATTTTCTGTATCTATGGTAATTTTTCCTTTTTCATATGACGGAAGCGAAGCCAGATGTCCCACAGTAAGCGCCGGAATGATAACGAGATTTTCCTTGTGATCAATTTCGGCAAGGCCAATCGGTACGATCACGCTCCTGGAAATAAGATTCAATGGCTTGCCGTAGATATCCACCACGAGGTATACCACACGATGTGATGTCTTTTCAAAAATTAATTCAGAGACGCGTCCTACCAACTGATTTTCGCTGGCGACAACCGACCAGTTCCTGATATCCGTCTCACCGTCGACGATTTCAAAACCACTATCCTGCAAGGCGATGAGGTGGTCGTTATAGATTGTTTTATTGTTAGACATCGTTGATTGATTTAATTATAGAAAAGTCTGTCTTTATCTGACTGGTCGGTTTCCCTTTTATAACCTGGGCCTGATGATCAAAGCGACCATATATAAATAATCCGGCCAGAAATAATATGATTACAATGATGATAAGCCATAACCACAAATGGCTGCTTCGTTTGCGTTGTACATGTAACTCTGCCATGACTGTTATTTACTTTACATATATCCCAAACCATGCCGCTGTCGTTAACAGGGCATTTTTTCTACGGTTCCATTTGATTATTAAGCTGGTAGATTAATTAACACTGTGGAAAACCTGATATGTAGAATTTTTGCCGTGGCAAATTTTATACAGTGTATACCTTTAAAAATGATCTAAGGAATCTACGGAGTCCAGTAATTGTGCGAGAGAATAATCAGGTTCAGCATTTTTATGCTGTTATCGAAATAGTCAAAATCTTTCAGTTTAAAACGAATAATATAGTCCCACAACTTATTCAGCCACTCCTGATTTTTTGCATCTGTCATGGCAGCTACCGCAAATGATGAGATAAAACTCAATGCCTCAAAATGCCTGCTTTTCAGATCGTCCCCTTCCAATGTATATCCGGCAGAAATATTATCGGGATTACCGGCTGTTGTTGACCGTATCCATTCATTGACGGGTTCCAGAAATAATTTTGAACGTCTGTCTCCTGTTATAATAAAATCTGTTGCGATTCGCCAGGGCACCCGGCTGGCATTATAATTATAAATGCCGTCATATTTACTTTCCAGATAATGCTTTTTAGCGGGCGCCGGACTTTTATTTATGGCCTGAATAAAATCAGGCATCAGCCCGGCTTCAGGGCTATATTTCTGTTGCACATAGCTGAAAAGTTTATAGCAGCTGTCGATAGTCTTGAGCCAGTCATTTTTACTTGTCGCTTTATAAAACGACCGAAATTCGGAAGGTATAAAATCCGAAGAACGCATATCAAAATAATCCCTGCTGTCTGATTCTATGGAGTTGCTTTCTAAAACGGAATATGTTTTTCCGTTGATTTCCTGGTCCATCACGGCACCGATGATGGATTTTGCTTTGAGTAAATAATTAATATTTCCGTGACTGGACCATTGCTTATCGGCCAATAGCAGAGAATAGGCGATATCAATATCACCATCACTGGCAGAACTTTCTTCATCATGTCCGCAAACGTTCCGCTGGGCCCATGACATCAGGACCTTGCTTCGTTTACTGGGATGTTCCAGATAGTATTTTAATAATCCGTCAAATGTTGCCTGAGATAACGGATCAGCCCCTGCCATCAGTACAACGATGATCATACCATATCCCTGACCTTCGGAAACACATTCATGATTTCTGCCGGAATTTTCGGACCAGACGTAATATGAATCCGAACAATGACTTTTTCTGATATAACGGTTTTTCCATTGCAGGTAAAAGGATCTGACACTGTCATCTAATTCTTTGGAAGCAATATGACTCGGGGATATAACGCCTGCGAAATAAGCCGCATGTTGTGGAAAGGGTCTAAAAACCTGTTGTGCATACCCTTTGCCGAGAAACAACAGGAGAAATATGAAAAATCCGGTCCTGATTTTATTTCTTTTCTGCAAAATTGGAAGTTGGTTGTGCGATAAGGTTTTCATTCTACCGGCGGCAGAGCAATGAGTTCACGTACCGTCACCTCCACCGGATTGATTTCCCTCACCTGATTTTTTATATAAGCCTGACTGAGACTTTGGATCTTACGTCCCTGCGGGAGGAAGTTACCCTCCAGGCTGCCGACAGCCTTATTATAATTCGTGACGGTTGAATGAAGTCCGTTGCCGATGTTTACCATATGCCCCATCAATGTGTTGCTGCGTTCATACAATTCCACAGCCGCATCCCTGATCTCTTCGATGTTTTCCATCGTCCTCAGCTGATTCCAGCTGTACCCAATGCTTTTCAATATGGTGATCAATGTGGTGGGCGTAGCCACGATGATACGGTTATCCAGCGCTTCTTCGATCAGATCGGGCCAAGCCTGTAATGCGGCGCCAAAGGAAGATTCAATCTGCATAAATAGCACGACGAAGTCGGGGGCTTCCTTAAACTGATCCCAGTATGCTTTGCCACTCAATTGTTTTAAATGAACTTTGATTGCCGCTACGTGCTGACCCATCAGTATTTTTTGCTGCTCTAAATCATCTGTCTCAAAAATTTTCAGATAAGCACTGAGCGGCACTTTACTATCGACCACCACCTGTCTGTTTGCGGGTAATTTGATAATCATATCGGGTCTCAGTCTGCCCGTCTC
>DASSGT010000561.1:0-3737 GCA_035693345.1 Puia sp.
CTTTAATCTCGATCTTCGGATTGGTCAGGTGCCGGTTACTGAAATTTATGAATTGGGCCATGATCTCAGGATCAGCAAGCTGAGGACATCTGAATCTTTTTCTATTCCTGTTTTACTCGGTGACGGACTCCTGTATGCTGAGAAAAAAATAAAGGGCCCCGGCTATATGCTGGCGCCCAATCTTTTCACTGAAGACGTGCTTGATCTGAGTGGCATGCAATGCCGGTGGGACAGAATAAAACCACCGAAAAATATTTATGAAGTAGTGAGTCTGCTGGCCGTCGCCCGCAATACGGTCAATCAATCCCTGGCATTTAAAAAAGTCATAGACAGTGTGGATGCTGTATATGGTACTGTCCAGAGCAGGACGCCGGTAACCGTAGAAAATCTCATACTGAAATCCACGCTGGCCAAATTAGGGCTGGAAGTACGAACGAGGATGGGCGGTTTTAATATTTTCAATTTGATCAGTACGTGGATAAGGACTAACATGGGTTATTTATACTTCAAAACCCGAAAAGGGAAAGCTTACCTGCGAAATCTGGTGAGTATGTCTGATACACTGGTCATTGACGGGAGAATTAATACGGTAATCTCCGGCACTGCGGAACAGCGGGAAATGCTGGTGAGTGAACTCAATAAACTGGAGGCAGCAGGTGAAATTATATATGGGCTTCATGTAAGTAAAGAATCTGTCATATCCTGTTATGTGCGTAATGTGAATGATAAGCACATTCATTTTATCGACGGAGCGGAAGGTGGTTATACGAAAGCGGCCGGCATGATAAAGCGAAAATTTATTTTATAATGGACGATCTGCTGAACAAATATCAATGCCCGGAGAATCTGACTTAAATATTATTTTGAAAACACTGAAACCTTTTCTGCATGAAGGGGAGTATGTTTTCTGCCAGGTACCGGATCAGTATCCGATAGATTTAAATGATATCATCTGTTATTTCAGAGAAAGCGAGGGAATAACGATCATTCTGTCAAGAACAAAGGCCGATCAATTTAAATTGCCCTATTCATTCGTATCGTCCTGGATTACGCTTCGCGTTCATTCTTCATTGGAATCGGTTGGGTTGACAGCTGCGTTTTCAAATGTATTGTCGGCTGCCGGTATCAGTTGTAATGTCGTGGCTGCTTTTTTTCATGATCATATTTTTGTAGATATAAAAGATGCCCGGAAAGCAATGGACCTGCTGGAGGACATTTCAAAATCATAGAATATCATTTTTATTCAGAACCGCTCCCGGGATTAATCTTAGATTTGCCAATATTTAACCTTAACTCCTAAAAACAACATCATGGGAATTGCAGACAGACTTTTTAATATGAAAAACGAAAAAGCTTCCGCTAATTTAAAAGCCGGACAGGATTTTTTAGCCACCAACAAACAAAAGCCGGGTGTAACCACACTACCCAGCGGACTGCAATATGAAGTCATCACCGAAGGGACCGGTATAAAACCGCTGGCGAGAAACAATGTTACCTGTCATTACCATGGTACATTGATTGACGGTACCGTATTCGACAGCTCTGTTAAACGCGGACAGCCAGCCACGTTTCCATTGAACAGGGTTATTTCCGGATGGACAGAAGGACTTCAACTGATGGGAGTCGGCAGCAAGTGGCGTTTCTTCATCCCGCCGCATCTCGCGTACGGTGACAGACAAACCGGATCTGATATTGGTCCAAACAGCACACTGATTTTTGAGGTGGAGTTATTGGGTGTGAGCTGATAAAATAAGTTTTCAGATAACTAAAAAGCTTTTACGGGATAATCGTAAAAGCTTTTTTGTTTTGTGGCCAGTTGCTCTTCATGCAATATTAATGACTCTAATTAGATTTAGGAAGATCTTCTGTCAACTCCATTTCCCCTTCGCATACTTTTATAGTTTTCAATCTGGAGTCGTTTTGAATATGTATAAAATATATGATCTTGTCATTCGCGTGTACTTCTTCTACTCTTGAAATAGTGTAATCATAATAAACGGGTTTTACAATGGCTCTTATTTCAGCCGGAAGATTTTTTTCTTCATAGTAACTCACAGTGTATTTCCAGTTTCCTTTCTTATCGTATACAACGCGACTCTTTGTTGCATTTAAACTGAATTCTGCCAGGAAGCCATTTTTTATTGAGTACCATTTCTCATTGCTTACATCCCTGAATGTTTTTTTGAAATCACGTGAAGCTTTTTGATTTAATTCATTCACAGAATTAATTTCAGCGATTTCATTATTTGAATATTTAGTCAGGTCCATGGCTGCGGAAAGGGATTCCGATTTAACAATATCCCTGTTTTCAACCCTTGTCTGAGCATCGGCTTTGTTAGGGATTGCTGCGAAAAAATAAATACTGATAATGACGGGGAGTGAAATAATCTTTTTCATTTTGTTTTTTTTTATGGATGGTGAAATATTTTGATCAACATATATGTGATTGATCAGGTTACAGGAACAAATCTAGATTCAGTGGAAGCTTTTCACCAGCCCCGCTGAGTGTTTGGTAAGCTGGAAGATTAATCGGAGCGGATGACTGGGTGAAAAGAAAACTGCCCCGAACACCGGCATAATCAGTGTTTTTATACCGCCTTTACAACGACTATTCAATTACCCATCCATATCCCCCAACTACCGGCCGATCCTGCACATTACTCAGTGAAACTGCCTGAACATTGACCGCCATCATATATTAACGGTGTATTTAAGGAATCTCATAAATAATGGATAACTTCAAAAGACAATGTTTGCCTATGACCACTCTGCAGAGCCATAGGCAGAAATCTTCGGAATCAAATGCTGCCAAAAGAAGAGCGCATATCTTGATTCTCCTTTTTCCGCTATTTATCGGGCAAATCAGCTTCGCCCAAACTATAAAGGGCCTTATCACCGGAATTCATCATGAACCGCTTTTTGGTGCTTCTGTTTCAATTAAAGGAACTACGACCGGAACCACAACAGACTCTTCCGGATCTTTCAGCCTCAGGGCAAAAAAGGGAGACATCCTTCGGGTATCTTTTATCGGTTATAAATCCAGAGAAATCAGACTGGCGGACGGAGTATTTGTGGAGGTTTCTTTACTGGCACCGGATGACAATCTCGATGAAATCATTGTAACGGGTTATACCTCACAAAAAGTGAAAGAGATCACCGGTTCCATTGCTTCAGTAAAACCAAAAGATCTTGTCGCAGTTCCCGCCGGACAGGTAGAGCCCATGCTGCAGGGAAGGGTAGCGGGATTGACGGTGATAAGTTCAGGAGAACCAGGAGCACCCAGCCAGATTTATCTGCATGGCATGGGAAATTTTGGGGATGTAAGACCCCTTTATATTATTGATGGTGTAGAAGGCGATGTCAATAATATTAATCCCTACGATATTGAATCCGTACAAGTATTGAAAGACGCAGGTGCCTATTCTATCTACGGAGTTCGGGGCGCTAATGGTGTTATTGTATTCACAACCAAAAAGGGCAAAAGCGGCAGTACAAAACTCAGCTATGATTTTTATGTCGGCCGCCAGGAACCGCTGAGTAAAGGACTTGATTTATTAAATCCACAGGAACAGGCAGACCTTGAGTGGATGGCTCTTAAAAATTCCGGACAGACACCCCATGATCCGCTATATGGCGATGGACCATCTCCGGTTTTGCCTGATTATCTCTTCGCGGGTCCTTATGTGGGTCTCTCGGAAGGCGATCCGAAAACGGATCCGTCACTATATAATATTAAT
>DASSGT010000562.1:0-4502 GCA_035693345.1 Puia sp.
TGGCAAATACACTTCCACAGGAAATTAGCGAATTACAAAAGCAGATTGAAAAACTTCCCGCAGATGACCCGGCAAGAAAAACGATTCAGAAAGACATTGATGAAAAAACAAAACAACTGGCCGATGTGTCCCGGGCAATAAAATCCGGCAACCTGGAGAAATTCAGCAGTCTTTCAGAGAAGGAAAAAAATCTGCATCAAAAGGCATTTATTACGAATATCAATGACCCGGATTATCATACACTGGAAGAAATCAATTATGAGGATGACGGAGTAAAACGAAATTTTAAAGTGCCAAAAGGCGATCTGCTGCATCAATTCAGACAGGATGTGGATTCAGGAAATCTTCCAACTGTATCCTGGCTGGCCGCACCGGAAAACTTATCGGATCATCCGTCTTCCGCCTGGTATGGAGCCTGGTATGTGTCGGAGGTCATGGATATACTGACAAAAAATTCTGAGGTCTGGAAAAAAACAATTTTCATACTGACTTATGATGAAAATGATGGATATTTTGACCATCAGCCTCCTTTTGTAGCTCCGGACTCAACAGATCCTGAATCAGGAAAAGCTTCTGAAGGTCTGGACACCCGTGTGGAAATCGTAAAACTGGCTGAAACAAAACTAAGAAGAGGTCATACC
The DNA here is from genome assembly GCA_035693345.1 of Puia sp. Classification (GTDB taxonomy): domain Bacteria; phylum Bacteroidota; class Bacteroidia; order Chitinophagales; family Chitinophagaceae; genus Puia. The sequence continues at coordinate 642 of DASSGT010000562.1, forward strand.
GCCTTTTTTCAGCGTGAAAGTCCGATAGGCCTTGGTTTCCGCGTACCCATGATCGTGGCTTCGCCATGGAGCCGCGGCGGATATGTGAACTCAGAAATATTCGACCTTACTTCTACCATTCAATTCCTGGAGAAATATCTGAGTCTTAAAACGGGTAAAGCGGTAAAAGATTCCAACATCAGTGCATGGCGCCGCACAGTATGTGGTGACCTAACGTCGGTTTTCAGAAACTCCGAAAATAATGAAGCGGTTAGTCTGCAATATCTCCGGAAAGATCCATTTCTGGAATCTGTTTATAATGCCAAATTCAAAAAGCTCCCGGACGATTTTAAGGTATTGAATGCAGAAGAAATCCAATTATTCAGAAGTCACCCATATGATTCACCTTACATGCCAAAACAGGAAAAGGGCATCCGGCCATCGAATGGACTTTACTATCAATTACATGCTGAGGGGAAATTGAATCCGGAAAAAAAATCATTTGATATTCGGTTCGAGTCGGGCAGTTTGGTTTTTGGCGATAAAACACTTGGATCTGCTTTCAATGTGTATGCACCGGGGAAGTATCTTCAGAATGTAAACGGATCGAATGTTTTCAGGGATCTAAGAACATGGGCCTTTGCCGTCAAACCGGCTGGTCATGTTGAATATTCCTGGCCTCTGGAGTCTTTCGAAAACAGCATTTATTATTTGAGGGTCTATGGTCCAAATGGTTTTTTCCGCGAGTACAAAGGATCCGCATTTGATCCGCCAGTCGATCTGAGCTGTCACTACCAGGTGATTGGCAGGGATCAGATGAAACTGACGGGCAATATCAATCTGATTCTTCACAACAATGGCCGGGGTCCGCTTACGGTTAAGATCACAGATAATGCATATAAAACCGGTTTAATAAAAAAAATACTGAATCCTTCAGCTGGTCATACCGGAAACATCAACATACCGATCGATCTTTCAAAACAATTCGGATGGTATGATTTTACAGTAACAGTGGAAGGAAGTGAAATTTTCGCAAGAAGATACGCTGGCAGGGTAGACACGGGCGAATCAGGATTTAGCGATCCGTTTATGGGAAGAACCATTTAAGTGTGGAAGACTGGAAGTATGGAAGACTGGAAGTGTTTTTACTGTCAACTGTCAACTGTCCTAATCTTTCCTAGCCTCCAGCGTAAAGCCAATCGAAGTGCCCACATCGGGTGTGCTGCGTACATGAATCGCCTGATCGTGTGCTTCAATGATATGTTTACAAATGGCTAGACCAAGACCGGTGCCCCCTTTATCCCGGCTTCTTGCTGAATCTGTCCGGTAAAATCTCTCGAAAATACGTTGGAGATGTTCTTCTTCAATGCCAATTCCATCGTCGGTTATTTCCACCAGTACATGTCTTCCATCGGTTTTATAAATGCTCGCTGTAATACTGCCATTTTGTTTTCCGTATTTGGAAGCATTTTCAACGAGATTCAGCAACACCATGCGGATTTTTTCCTTGTCAGCAAAAACCATGGTAGGGTATTCACAACCCTTTTTTATACCCGTCCGCATATTTTTGTCGTGCATGTTGATGGAAAGAGATTCGAAAACTTCACGGATCAGATCCTGGATTATAAAATTCTGCTTGAGTAATAGTTGCTCTCCTCTCTCCAGCTTCGAAATTTCGTCCAGATCGTTTACCAGATTGACCAGCCTCTCTACATTCCGCTCCGTATTTTCCAGAAATCGCTTACGCACCTTCAAATCGTCCATGGCACCATTCAGCAGGGTATCGATATATCCCTGAATGGCGAAAATGGGTGTTTTGAACTCATGTGAAAGATTCTGTAAAAACTCTTTCCTGAAGGCCTCGTTTTTCCTCAGCAATTCGATTTCTTCAGTTTGTTTATTTCCCCATCTTTCTACATCCTCATGCACTTCGTCGATACTTTTTTTAGGAAGTATATATTTAAAATAAACTTCTTCTTTACGTGTTGCCTTTGTCTGGTGTATGAATTTATAAATGAGTTTAATTTTCCTGTAGATAAATTTTTCCAGAATAAACTGAATCAAAAGGTAGGAGCCGGTGAAAACCAGCAAAAGGGAACCCAAACCATATTTCCAGCTTGAACTGAGGAAAAAAATACCAATGGCAACCGAAGTTGAAATGACAAAAGCCGTGAAAGCGGAAAGTTGCCTGGGTGTAAGATTCTGCGTGTTGAGCATTTAGTTCACGAACTTATAACCCACCCCTTTTACAGTCGTAATGCAGTCCAATCCGAGTTTCTGACGGATTTTGCGGATATGCACATCAATGGTGCGGTCTCCAACAATAACATCATTACCCCATACCTGGTTCAGGATTTCGTTACGCAAAAATACTCTTCCCGGACGGGAAGCCAGGAGATAAAGAAGCTCGAATTCCTTTTTTGCCAGGGTAACCTGCCGTTCATCTACCAGCACTTCGAATTTCGTGGGATCGATGCTCAGATTACCCCTTTTCAGGGTTTTTTCAGCAGATTCTTTATTTGAACGACGCAGGAGGGCGCCCACACGACTGACAATTACTTTCGGACTGACAGGTTTATTTACATAGTCGTCAGCCCCGCTTTCCAGGCCTTTGATGTGGAACCCTTCATCATTTAAAGCCGTCAGCATCAGAATGAGGGTATCATGGAAAATAGGCTGTGTCCGCAGGATTTCGCAAACTTCAACTCCGCTTTTCTTCGGCATCATAATATCCAGGATGATCAGGTCCGGATGGGTTGATTTAGCCTTCGTAAGAGCATCATCACCGTCTTTGGCTGTTGTAACCTCGTATCCTTCCCGAACAAGGTTATATTGGAGTACTTCAAGGATGTCCGGCTCATCATCAGCGATTAGAATTTTCTTGCCTTTGGCATCCATTAACAAAAAATTTACGCAAACCTAATCGAAATATGGCGTTAGGACCCATAAAAGAGGGGAGTTTACAATTTTTTAATACTAAAAAACCGGGAAAGGAAAAGCCGGTACTACCGGTCCGGGGTTTACCGGAACAGGAATTTTGAATATTCCAATGACTTTCCACCATAAACAGTGTTCCAAAACCGTTAACTGTCAACTGCTCCCTTCGTCGTCTGGAGCATCCGTCAACCGATCTTGTGTATCCCGGAATTGGCTGTATTTTTGTCCTACCGGGTTGGACCGCCTTAATATGAAAAAAATTGTCCGCTTTCTCCTCATTCCGTTAACCCTCATTCTGGTTAAACCCGTTTTTGCCCAAACGGCCAGTCCGGCTTTCAAGGTGCAACAGGACCGGAAATTATGGCACGACAATATTGATAAAGAACAGAAAAGATTACTGGCTCTGGATGGCAAGTCTGATGAAGTGATTCAGGTTTCTAAAGATGATAACGTTAACCTGGAGATTGCAGATGTGATGATCCGCCAGGTGGACCTGCTCCAGGAAAAGATCGAAATGGATTCCAGCCTGAGCGCTCAAATGAAAATTAAGAATCTCCGCTCACTGGAAACGATGATCAGGGGCTATAACAATAATTACAGGAAAAAAGATTTTCCTCCCTCCATGGCACCGGCACTTTTTGACGCTTTTGTGAAAGCGATGCAATATGACCGGATCAATATGAGTATTGAAACAGTGATTGCCGAAAACAGTTATGGTATAGGAAAAATACTGGTGGACTGTTTTTTATTACCCGTTCCGAATTCGGGCGTAAAAAACTCCCGGGAGATTCTGATACGTAAATACTGTGAACTGCATCCGGATGAAATCTTTACTATACTGACCGCCAATCCCACACTGACTTATGCCGACAGCCTGGTAATCATCGGCGGCAAAAAGAATATCCGCAAACTTTACGACTATGCCTCAGGAACCTCAGCCCTTTC
>DASSGT010000563.1:0-2007 GCA_035693345.1 Puia sp.
CATGGGTTTGAAAATGCAAAGAAAGCAGGCACTGGACTTTACCTGTTTGACAGATCATGCGGAATATTTAGGAATTAATCAGCTTTTAATAGATACATCGAATCCATTGTCAAAAAGTCCTATAGGTAAATTGGTTAATGACCGCAATAAAGATTCTGCTTATAAAGCATATCAGATGTTTATCCAATCATTAACAGAGGTGAAACCGATCGAATATCTGAATGATCCAAAACTTATAGCACAAAACTGGAAATTTGAAATTGACGTTGCAAACAAACACAACAAGCCGGGAAAATATACTACCATACATTCCTATGAATGGACTGCACTTCCGGGATTTGCAAATTTGCACCGAAATGTATTTTTCAGAGGCGACAAACTTCCCGAAGTAATTTATTCATCATTAAGTTCTGTTAAGCCGGAGGACTTATGGACATGGATGGAATCTCAGCGAAAAACAGGGATTGACGTTTTTGCCATTTCTCACAATGGAAATATCAGCAATGGATTGATGTATTCCCTGAAAGATTCTTACGGAAACCCACTTAATCTGGCTTATGCAGAAAGAAGAATGATGAATGAACCGCTCACAGAAATGATGCAGACCAAGGGACAGTCCGAAACACACCCAATACTGTCACCCAATGACGAGTTTGCTGGTTATGAGCTTTGTTTAAATCTACTGAATTCCCATAAAGCAGTGCCTTCGAAAATCAGTGGCGGTTATGTGAGAGAAGCCCTGGGACATGGACTTGAGTTCATGCAGTCTATCGGTGCAAATCCATTTAAAATGGGTGTTGTTGGTGGCACAGATATGCATTCAGGTATGAATGCAACCGAAGAATATAATTTTCCGGGGAGCCATGGTGCTTTGGATAATACATCAGAGAAAAGGATAAATGGTTATTTGGGTGTAGGGACACGTGTCCTTGTGGAATCTGCAGCAGCACTGACAGGTGTCTGGGCAGAAGAGAATACAAGAGATGCCATATTCGACGCACTGAAACGGAAAGAAGTTTTCTGTACTTCAGGACAACTAATGAAGATCCGTTTATTTGGAGGCTGGGATTTTGACGCCAATACCATGAAGAATGATGGCTGGGTGAAAACCGCTTACACCAAAGGCGTACCAATGGGTGGCGACTTACCCGTTGCAGGAACAGCAAAAGCACCGACTTTTATAATGCAAGCCATTAAGGATCCAAACAGTGGTAATCTCGATCGTATACAGGTGATTAAAGTGTCTCTGAAGGGCGGAAAGTATTTTGAAAAAATATACAATGCTGTCTGGTCAGGAGATCGCAAACCGGATGCTAAAGGAAACCTTCCAGCGGTAGGAAATACTGTAGACGTGAAAAACGCATCCTACACGAATACAATCGGAAGTGCTGAATTGTCAGGCTTCTGGACAGATCCGGATTTTGATGCGTCTGTTCCTTCCTGCTATTATATCAGGGTGTTGGAAATTCCGGTTCCGCGCTGGTCTACCTACGATGCGAAAGCCCTGGGCGTGGACGTTCCCAAAGGAATCCCGGCTTCTATTCAGGAACGTGCATGGTCATCAGCGATCTGGTATACGCCCACTAAGAAAAACTGAGTTGTCTGAATTGTATTATCATTATGCGATCAGCAACCGTTCTACTTTGAAATTAAATTCGGGTGGTTCAAAAGATCTGTATTTCCAAAATGTTTCTTTTGGTAAGGATTAAAGACGTACATAATTTAATTTCTCTACTGTATTTTTCACCGGTTAAATGATTCTATATGATTATCGGACTATTGACATTGGCATACCTGCTTTTTGGGAGCGGTCACGAAACCTATTTGCTGAATCTGGGTCTCGAAAAAAGCGTAAGCGATTATGTTAAGGACAAACAGCGCAGGGAAGAAATCGATCAGGTGATCAAACAAACCAAAAAAACCGAATCCGTTTTTCAAAAAAAAATGAAGGATGTCTATGAAAAAAAACTGGTGCAGCTGAATATGAAACGTACTTCTACTTCCGCA
>DASSGT010000564.1:0-2035 GCA_035693345.1 Puia sp.
AAATATATAATAATGGGGAATATTTTCAGCAGCGAAAACATTGACAAACATTCATGAATTTACTACTTTACGGCTGTGCACAAGATCAGTTTCAGATATGACAATACGAGGCATCAGGCAATGGCGAGTCGCTTTGTTGAAAGAAAACATCACTGGTACCGGATCACATTGCCCGATGGCCAGAACTTCGTAATTATTCCGGATTTCACCGGGATCAGCGACCATCAGATCATCTGGCGTCAGCAAAAAATACCCGGCGAAACCATTCATCCGGAAGAATTTATTCAGTCCGTCGGCCTGGCCATTCAGTCAGCGGGTTTGCAATAAGCCCTCAATTCAGGTGTTCTCCCACGGATCTTTCGTGACTGATTTAAGTTATATCACTTCCAGACCTCCAGACTTCCAGACTTCCAGACTTGTTTTGCAGGATTAATAATAAACCAGAACAGAGATCCCAAAATTAAAACACCCGAGAGCACATAAAGAGGAGTCGTAAAGCTATGTGCGACGTCCACAATTTTTCCAAAGACAATCGCCATAAAAAAAGCGCCCAGCTGCCCAAAACAATTCATCACACCGGCTACCGTTCCTGCATAGTCACCGCCGATATCCACACAGGTTGAAAAAGAAGTGATCACTGAAGGGAGGTAAAAAAAGTGGGCAACAATCAGACTGGCTATTACGATTGTATTATTACTTGTAATCGCGGTGAGTAAGATGAGTGCCGCGATGAGTGTCATGGATGAAACGCCTATGATTCGACGACCCATTTTCACTCCTTTTCTTTTCACCAGCCAGTCACTTACAAAACCCGACAGGAACGCACTCAGGAGTCCGACTATAAATAAATAAGATGTGGCGAGTTTCATATCATTTTCTGAAAAATGTCTTCCTTCCTGCAGATAAACGGGCATCCAGGCAATAAAGAAATAGTTGCCCCATTGACAACAGTAAAATGCAAGCATCAGGGCAATCAGGCTGGGATTTCTAAGTGCGGACTTCCAGGGAAAACGTTGTTTTCCATTTGTGAACCGGCGATTTTTTTCTATATATAATACTTCCTCATTGGATATATGCTTCATTTCCGAAGGGTGGTTGCGAAACCATAAGAAACATATCAGCACCCATATCAGGCCAATGCCACCGTTTACAAAAAAGGGAGCGCGCCAGCCATAAGCGGCTGCCAGTGGAATTACGATGAGAGGAGCGATGGCCGCACCGCTATTGGCACCCATGCTCAGCCACGATATTCCTCTCGCCGTTTCAGTGACCGGAAACCAACGGGATATCGTACCCGAACTGTTTGGGTAGGCACCTGATTCCCCGGCACCAAACAGAAAGCGGACGCAGATCAATGAAAATAATCCGGTTGTCGCGCCTGTGAGTGCCGTAAATAAAGACCACCATAATACGATTCGTATAAAGACTTTTCTCTGTCCATACCGGTCACCCGCCATGCCGGACGGTATTTCGAATATTGCATAAGCAATGGCGAATGCGCCTAAAACCCAGCCGAACTGTTCGTTACTTAAATGGAACTCGGCTTTGATTCTTACACCCACCAGAGAAATGGTGACGCGATCCAGGTAGGTAACCAGCGTAAGAAAATAAAGAAAAATAAGAACCCGGTAACGGTAAGGGAAACTTTTTTTCATGGCCGGTGAATAAGGGACGCTTATATTTCAGGGCTTCTAAAGTTAACCAACTCAATATTGAGAGCGAATTAATTTTTGCGATCCTGCATGATTTTATATCGGTGGAATACGATTCGTAAGAGATAAACAGCAACCCCTGCCGTTAAAATAACAAATCCCGTTACAGGCATGATGGACGCTGGTTTGGAAGAATTCAACATGATCAGCAACCCTTCGATATTGATAAACATTAAAATGCAGAAGATTAATATATAGGGTACGAGGAGCTTTCCAACACTAGAATCTTTCTTCAATAAATAAGCGGTAATAATAAAGCCCGGCAACACAAGGGCCAGATCCAGTACATGCACAGGATTTGTAAGAAGGCCCTCTTCTTTTAA
>DASSGT010000565.1:0-2185 GCA_035693345.1 Puia sp.
GTAAATGTGATAAAAGTAGGAGATGGAATGGTTACGCTGGCCATACGTCCGTTTACCAATCAGGAAAACTATTGGGACACGTTCTTTAGTCTCCAGGAACAGATAAAAAATGCCTTTGATCAAAACGGAATTGCCGGACCGACACCAACCCGGGTTATCATCAATAAATCCTGAGAAACTAAAAATAAAGAGAATTTTAGAAAGCCGGCATTCGCCGGTTTTTTTGGCTTATTTGAAAAATAAATTTTAATTCATGTGATTTTCGGAGGTAAATGAATACTAATGGGATAGCGAATGCATGTTAATGACTGATAAAACAAATTTTGTCCGCGTGATACAGGAAAATGAGGATCTTATTTATAAGATCTCGAAACTATATACCGATAGAAGGGAGGACGAACAGGATCTTTATCAGGAAATTGTATATCAGCTGTGGAAATCCTTTGATTCTTTCAGAAATGAATCCAGGATTAGTACCTGGATTTATCGGATCGCTCTTAATACCGCCATTGCGTATTTGAACAAAGAAAAGAGAAGGGGACGTACGCAACCCATCAACGAAATGATTTTAAACAGAACGGATGATCTAATCCGGGATGACCGGTATGAAACATTATATTCCCAAATCAGGAAACTAAACACTATTGAAAAAGGGATTATCCTGCTTTATCTGGAAGGAAAATCATACGAAGAGATGGCACTTATAACAGGGTTTACTTCGACAAATATCGGAACCCGGCTGGCCAGGATTAAACAAAAAATGATTACTCAAATTAAAAAATAGATGTTTTATGGAATTGGATGAAATGAAAATTCTTTGGGAAGAAATGTCAGATAAGATCTCCCGGCAAAAGAAAATGACAGATTCGTTAATCATCAGAATGACCAGGTCGGATTTTGGAAATAAATTGCTGAAGATCTGGATACCGGAAGCCATGGGCAATTGTATTTGTTTTGCCGCGGCTGTTTACATCATCGTTGATTTTCGAAAACTGGATACCTGGTATTTAATATTATGTGGCATTATATCGGTGTTTATACTTTTCATTTTACCCGTCTTATCCTTTTATGCGTTGCATAAAATCCGTTCTGTAAATATTCTTCAGAATAATTACAAACAAACTCTGGCGGAATATTCAAAAGGTAACAGACAATTTGCAATGATTCAGAAACTGAGTTTTTATCTGGGAGCTGTATTGTTATTGACCAGTCTGCCGGTCATGGGTTTGCTGATCGCAGGGAAAGATCTTTTTATTGAAAGCAAATTGTGGCTGTGGTATGCTGTCGGATATCCCTTTTTCTACGGGTTTTCAAAATGGGTTTTCAGAAACTATTCAAAAGTGACTAGAGAAGCGGAAGATATTTTGAAGGAACTTGGAGATTAGTTGACAGTTGGCAGTTGGCGGTTGGCTTTAAACGATATTCAGTCTCCTGAACACATCCGCCTTATTCGCTTTGCTGACGGGAATTTCATTACCCTTTATAAATAATAAATTTTCGCGCATATCATCAATTTTATGCAGGTTGACGATATAGGATCGGTGCACTTTGAGAAAATGTTGTTTGCTGACTTTCTCTTCCAGGTTTTTAATGGTATTATGGGTAATATATTTCTTGCCGTCGATGGTTACAAACTTCACATAGTCACCCATACTTTCTATATAGAGAATGGAATCGTTATTCAACCGGATGAGTTTGCCATCGGTCTTGATATACAAATGATCCGATGCACTATTGGTTGAAATCGTTTCTTTGGATGGCTGTATTTTTTGCAGTGCTTCTGAAAAACGCTGATAGGTAAAAGGTTTCATCAGGTAATCGGACACATTATACTGAAATGCATTATAAGCATATTCCTGTTTGCCGGTAGTAAGAATTACTTTGGGAGAAAAGGCTATCTGATCAAGTAGTTCAAATCCATTGGCGCCGGGCATCTCCACGTCGAGGAATATAAGGTCAACTGAGTTGCTGTTTAGGAATGAGAGTGCATCGGTTACATTACTGAAATGACCTCTGACTTCCACCTGGCCGCTTTTTTCACAACAGTTTTTCAGGTAATTAGCGGCTACCTGTAAATCTTCTACAATAATACAACTGAGACTCATGAGCAATTGCTATTAAATATTTCCAATTTTTTCTTCTCTTCCTCGATTAACTGTCTGCTATGGAATATTTTATTTTTTAG
>DASSGT010000566.1:0-2922 GCA_035693345.1 Puia sp.
GGTAAATACCTGTGTCAGCGGAATTCCGGTGACTTCCTCAAATTTTCCATTGGACTGATTCAGCCGTAAAAGACCATTGGTAGTACCCAGATATAATGTACCCTCGAAACGGTTTATGGAGAGTGAAGCTGTATTGATACCCGATTGAATACCAAATGTGGTCATCGGGGATGAGGTTTCGACTCTTGAGATACCATTATCCAATGCCAGCCACAAAAATCCCTTGTGATCAAAATACATTCCGTACACCGACTCATCCTGAAGTCCCACATCGCGGTTGATCACTTTGAGTATCTTACCTGCATGGTCGATAATCACCACGCCCTTGCCTGTAGTAGACAGTGCAAAAGTTCCGTCTTTTAATGTAACCCCTTTGTAGAGTGTTGCATTTTTTATGATCGGATCAGCCTCTGTTTTAAAGGGCCTGAATGATTTTCCATCGAAGAGATATAATCCGGTATAGAACAGGCCAACGAGGTATTGCTTTCCTCCGGGATTACCGTTATTTCCATCTGCAGTAGCGTAGGGTAGCATCACCTGCATACGCTCCTTCCCCAGAAATTCACTGCCGGGGATCAATTGCAGGGAATCGTTGATCATTTTAAAAAGTCCGAGTCCCAGCTGGTGAACATAGAATACACCATCCAGATAGAAGGTGTACATGTATTTGGTGGTCGGTTTCCAGCTCTTTATTTCTTTCTCCCGGACATGGCCCGCCTGATCTTTTTCAACCCGGAATATGCGTTCTCTCGCCTGAAAATAAATCCCTTTGTCTGTTGCGTGTGTTGACCAGACATCAAAAAATTCCTTTGCAGAATCCGGAAGAAATTTTTTCATCGAATATTGCTGGGTCTGTCCGAGACTATCCTTCGCCAGATAACCAAAATCGCCCGTGGATCCATAAAAGATTTGCCCGCTTTTATCCTGATCCAATGACCGCAGGGCCACGGCCATCGCGCCCGGGAAAAATATCTTTTTCCATTTTATACCGTCATATTGCAACAGATAACCCTCGTTCCCAAAATACATCAGGCCGCTGCTGTCTTCGATCACACACCAGTTCTGGGGATTACCATTGTAATCCTTGGCCACGTAATTCCTGATAAACGGAAGACCTTTTTCTGCCTGGCTTTGTCCTTGTGTATCCAGGGAGCAAAATGTATTCAAAATAATAATGGCTGACAGAATGCGGAGAAAGCTGAATCGCATCAATAGATGATTTAGGAGGTTACTCAGAAAGTATCAGTTTTTTCAGGGTATCCTCACTAAGCCATCAGGGAAGAAAATATCCTTTGACTGGCGACGGGTCATTCACGTTAGTAATGTATGAAAAATATTCATTTGCTCCGTCAATTCGGGCTATTTCCGGCGATTTATTGATTTTACTTAAACTTGTTTTGAAAACGGCCGAATTGTAAAATATCACTCAATTTTGTATAAAGCCGGGTGTATGAAACACAGGATGAGTCCGTTTACTTCTTTCTGCTATATCTGGGAGGAATGTTCTGCCGTTTTCTATTCCTCCAGTCTTACTCCGTTTCATAGCCATAATACATTACAGCTTGTTTTCGATATACAAAATCATTTCAGGTTCCGGTTAGAAAATGGCCAATGGCAGAAATACAAAACACTAATCATCAGAGAAAATACCGTTCATCAGCTGGACACCAATCAAAGCGTTCAGCTGATCATATACCTGGATGCCCAATCAACTTTCTCCAGGGCTATCAAATCGACAATTCTCCTGGATAAAGTAATCTATGCGCCGGATCTGAATATTTATCAGCTGGCAAGTTCCGTTGATATAGAAAAAGCACTGATTCAACCGGAAGCTGATATCATGAAAAAGCTTGTTCAAAAGATCTTGAGTGAAATCTCTCAGAAAATGGCCTCTCCGTTACCGGACAAACGCATTGCAATGGTTGAACAAATCATTTGTACCTCTGATCCAACAGAATTTTCTATCAAAATACTGGCTGAAAAAGTCTTTCTGTCTGAAAGCCGTCTCCGTTCATTATTTAAAAAAGTGACGGGCATCACCATACACCAATACATTCTGTACAATAAAATAAAGTCTGCCACCAGTCAGCTTATGGCGGGTAAAACAGTCAGTGACGCAGCCTTCGAAGGCGGGTTTTCTGACAGTAGCCATCTCCATAAAATGATGGTCAGGGTATTTGGCATTTCTCCCTCAGATTTTCTGCAAAAAAACAAACAAAAGCAGTATCTCATCTGTGATCCAAACCGGCTGCATTTCAGAACGCATGTTCATCATTAACTATATTCATGAGTTAATGATCATTTATTACAACTTTTCTATTTTGTATGTCGATACTTTGGTCATAAAATATGACTATGAAAAGTATCCGGCATTTCTTAACTCCCGTGATTTGGGTGGCATTTTGGTTTTTTACCTGTCAGGAAAATGCGTTCGGCCAGTCCGGTCAGACAGAAATTTGCATTGCCGGAACTGAGATGCATCCCTTTGTATCGAAGATCAATTCGGTGCCCTACCGGCTTTCGGTGGCACTTCCATTTAACTATTCATCCTCTGACACCACACGATATCCTGTGATGTATGTCCTCGATGCCGATCCAAACTTACCCCTGGCTGCCCTTATTCAAAGAAACATGAGTTATGACCAGGAAGTTCCGAACGTCATCATGGTGGGCATCGGATACCAGGTTGATAATTTCTTAGCTACCAGATCTTACAGGGTCCTGGACTTTACTCCCTCCCATGTCGCTAAAATAGATTCGGAAATGACGGCGAGCCATCATATGACAATGGTTACCGGCGGTGCAGCTGATTTTCTGCAGGGTCTGGAAAAAGAAATCATTCCTTATATCGAACATCATTATAAAACCAACAATGATCGCTCCCTGGCAGGGCACTCACTGGGAGCGCTGTTTGCTTTATAT
>DASSGT010000567.1:0-2373 GCA_035693345.1 Puia sp.
GTTCAGTTGTCTAGTTTTTCACAGTAACCAATATTTTGTCTACTGCCACGTTGTAGGGGAAATTGCATCTAAGGGTAAACCTTTAGGCTCAAAAGAGATGAACTGAAATAGTGAACAAATTAGATTCCTGTGAAAAAGATTGTCTGTGCAGCCCTTCTCCTGATTAGTATGTATGTAAAGGCAGGCTCCTGTTCTGCCAACGGAAACGGAAACTGGGAAACACCTGGCACATGGAGTTGCGGACATGTTCCGGGCGCAGGTGATAATGTGACGCTTGGCGCCGGATTTATTGTTACAGTGACTGCCACTAATGTCGCCACCATTGGTAATCTCGATATTTTCGGGACGCTGAAATTTACAAATGGTTCAAAAATAAATTTGTCTGCAAGCTCTGTGGTGAATATTTATTCGGGAGGGAGTATCACCGGAGGTAATGGCGGGGCTAAACTTGTTTTTCCTACTTCTTCCTATTCAGGCCCATTTTCTACAACAGGTCCGTTCTATTTCAGTAACAACAGCTCGGGCGTCGGTTTATTGCCATTGACGCTGGTCTCTTTTTACAGTTCACGGCAAAATCAGGAAGTCATCCTTTACTGGAGTACTGAAAATGAAGAAAGCATAAGTTTATTTCAGATCGAACTGAGCGGAGACGGAAATGCCGACTGGCATCCAATAGAAACAATTCCATCGATGGCGGCCAATGAAGGTGGTTATTCATATCATTACATCGATCACACCCAAATAAACGGGGACCGGTATTATCGGTTAAAGATCATTGACAGGGACGGGCAATATGCTTACAGTAAAGTCCTGTTCATATCTTCCGGTCAATCAGAGACTATCTCCGTAACGCCCACACTGGTAACGGGTTCAATAAATATTTCTTTGCACGCATCGGGCACGATCAGTGTTTCCATTTATAATATCAGTGGCCAACAAGTTAAGACATTCATTACCGGAAATGAAGTCTTCAATATGGACGTTTCAAGGTTGACCAGGGGTGAATATTTCTTACAGGTCCTGCAGGGAAATAATGCATACGTCACGAAATTTCTCAAGCAATAATTTCTTTGATCTTATGCTGGATTTACACTTCGCTATCATTTGAGCCATGGCAATCTGTTTCCACCCGGTTCTGAAGTAGGAATTTAGCCGCATAATTCAAACTTTAGTTTTTTAAGGGTAAATTCGATCCGGAAGACTTCAGTGTAAATGTTTCAGTGGTCATTCACCTCAAATAAGCCGCACTAACCAGCATGAAACGATTACTCGCTCTGTTATTTGCACTTCAATCAGTAATGATCGTTTTTGGCCAATTTAGCCAATTTAGGGACAGCATTTTACAACGGCTGGCTGTTGCAAAAGAAGACACAGGTAAAGTCAGACTGTATAATATTCTGGGTTTTAATTATGCATGGTCTGATGCAGACAGTAGCATCATGTTTGGACAGCAGGCATTGGATCTATCACAAAAATTACATTTCGACAAGGGTGTTGCGCGGTCACAGCTGATCATGTGCGTTGCTTTAACCACTGAAGGAAATTATTCCCGTGCACTGGACTATGCATTCAAGTCACTTGCATTTTTTGAAACAACAAAAGATACCAATAATCTTGCGTTTGCCTATCAATCCGTTGCCGGATGTTACCGCGATATGGGGGACTACCGCAACAGCCTCCAATATTATTACAGGTCTTTGCATTTGTTTGAAAATAACCCCGACGGTGCTGCGATGCCATCGGGCTTATTGGGCGCCGTCTATCAAAGAAATAATCAACCCGATTCTGCCATTATTTTCCTGCGGGCGGCATACCCGGTATTGGGTGATTTTACTTATGTAAATGTCGAATCAGGAAATGCGTGGTCAAAAAAGGGCAACTACGATTCCGCCATGTTTTACTACAGAAGGGCGATCCCGCTGGCAGTAGAAAATCACACAGACATTGACCTGATTGATATTTACTACGGGATGTCTGCCGTTTTTAATAAAAAGGGCAATCTGGATTCTGCCGCATGGTATGCCAAAAAAGCGCTGGCTGAAAAAAGCGGAAAATCATATCCCATAGGCTTACTCAGGGCCGCAACCATTCTGGCAGATTTATATGAAACGCAAAAGAAACCGGACAGTGCTTTAAAATATTTAAAAGCTTCGGTTGTTCTCAGGGACAGTTTGTTCAACCGGGAAAAGACAACGGCATTTCAAAATCTTGTTTATAAGGAACAGGAGAAACAAAAGGAAATTCAGGCATCGAAACTGCAGTATCAAAACCAGCTTAAGCTGAATGCGTCGCTGGGCATATTATTTACTGTATTGGTTATCGCAGTTATTTTATTCAGAAATAACCGGCAGAGAAAAAAAGCATTCGCCCTTC
>DASSGT010000568.1:0-5858 GCA_035693345.1 Puia sp.
AAATCCTCCGGATGATGGGCTGGATGGGATTCTCTGAAAGTTCTGAGCCCTTTGTTCACCACGACTCCGGTTCATTTGCTGCGCATTGAGATTCTGCACTTCGGGTCTGGTGTTATTAACCGGTGCCCAGGATCTGTTCGTTCTCTGCTGCCAGTTGCTGCTTTGTTGCGGCCGCTGATAAACATTTCCCTGACGGTCAGAATAAATGGATGGCCTTTGTGCACCGCTTGATGGATTGTATCCGGTTGCAGGCCTTCCTGCGGAGGATCCGTTGGTTCCTGGTCTGTTATAATTGTTGCTGCCAGCTCCGGGTCTTACATTATTGGGTCCCGGATTACCGTTTCCTCCTGGCCTGGTGGAACTCAATGTCGGGCGATTATAATTCGCCGTTCTGGTTGCGATACCACCTGTACGATAATAGCTCTGGCTGGATACTCCACCCCTGTTCCTGTAAACATTATTGGCGTAGTTGACATGTATGTTGTTGTGTACATAAAAATTATTTCCGTAAAAGCCATAAGGTCTTGGACCACCATGCCATCCGCCCCAGCAGGCAGGATGATAAAATGAAGGACCCCACCAGCCGCATCCGCCATATCCCCATCCGCCGTACGGATATCCATATCCATAACCAAATCCTATACTAAACCAGCCTGCGCTATATCCCCAACCGAAACCCCATCCGAAATAAGGGGTATATCCGAAATTGAATCCCCAGGACCAGGGCCTTGGATAATAATAGGCTCCATACCAGGGCTGATAATAATATCCGGTTCCGTAAACTACGGTTGGTCCATATATATAACTATTAAGATAGCCGGGTGTGTAACCCATATATGCATAGTTCGGATCCACATCATAGATATTCACATATTTTGCATTGTATACTGGCGAACTGGGCGGTATGAGATCAACATCTACCGGTCTGACAGTACTTACCACAAATGGCCCGGTAGCATTATCAGAAACAAACCATACGCCGTTGTCCACAACGTAAAACCGACCATCTCCGCCGTTACGTAATACAGTAGAGGAGGTATTAACGGCATATTGAAGATTGGTTCCATCAACATCGGTAAATTTCGGTCTGCCGTCATAGGTAACGCTGGTGGTAGTTGTGTGACGATCGATTTTGGCGGTCTGTGGAATTTGTGCGTCCATTACAGCATCTTTTGCTGCATCTGTACCAGCCACACTTGCCAACACGTTATCTTTTGGCGAGCCCGGAGGAATTCTTGCAAAGTCAGCCGGAAGCTGATCCGATGCGGTATATTTCCAATTGTCTGAATTCAGATTTTTTGTTTGAAACCATCTGCCCGAAATCAGGACAAAATAATCCTGTGAGTTTTCGTCCATGAAAATGTCATTGTCCGAATTACTCATATATAACAGATTCGTTCCCTCAATCGGCGTAAAATTGGGTTCTCCGTTGGACTGTATAAGTTCCGTAGGTGTTGTGCTTACTATGATATCCGGAATTACTGAAGAACCGCCAGACGATGATCTTGCATTATCTGCGTTGTTTGTCTGCTGTTTGCTGGCAATCTGGGAACCCACGGACTGTATTTGCGGAGGAACCTCACCGTTTGTGTACTCATACGGACCGGTAGCTTTATTTGATACAAACCAGTGTTTTTGCCCATATAAATAAAACCGTCCATCTGAATTTTTCACAATGGTAAATGGTGTATTTATCACCATTTCCAGATTAAGATCTTTATTGGTTTGCAATTTGGGTTCTCCATCTATCAGTACAAGCATGGTCGGATGGGTTGCAAAAATAATTTTTGGTGGCTTGTTGGAAATTCCTTGTGAGATCTTGGTCTCCTGCTGATTTTGATTTAAAGTAGCTACAATCGCATCCAGAGAAATCGGTCCGGCCGACTGAGGAAACTGTGTTTCTAGCGCATCATCTATGTAATCAATCGTATCCTGACCTTCGATAGCTGGTATACGTATGGAAGTTACATCCAGTGTATTGATAACCAGGGTCCGGTTATCGCGGTCCGTCTGAACTTTAGCAGTAGCCCAAAAAGCACCGAATACAGGGTCATTGCTGCCATTTGATAATACCGAGACGGCAGACCGAAACATCAGGGTATTACCCTTAAATGATTCAGGTTCAGGCTCATATACCTTTATTTGAGTACCATTTGATGTATTGATGACTTTTGGCCAGTCTGTGTCATTTGCCCTGCTAAATCCAAAGGACAGCAGGCATACCGCCAAAAACAGGTATTTTAAGAGCAATAGTTTCATTTTCATATGAAAGTGTTTTCGATTCAGAAACTTTGTAGAAAGGTTCATCGGGTTTATTTTAGAATAGTAAGACCAAAACTGTACCCTAAAGTTTACTCAATTTGCTCAAAGGAAATGTTAATTAAGCAGAAGGCTTAAAGCTTAAGGGTCAAGGCTTTTTAAAAGCTCAGTCTTTGAAATTAACGCTGTAAAGTCTCTTAACGTATGCAAATGAATTTAATACGCTGTTAACCGTTAATAATTAATCCCGCACTTGCGGGAACAATTAACAATTATCTAGTGCGCCTCCAGCCAGTTTACCCCGGAACCAATTTCAGCATCGGCGGGAACCCCATTGGGTAGAATAAGGGCTGTCTGCATACAGTCAATGATGATGGGCTTGATGATTTCTACTTCGTCCTGATGCGCATCAAAAACAAGTTCATCATGCACCTGAAGCAACATCTTTGATTTGAACTTATTTTTTTTGAAGTTCTCATGAATCTTGATCATTGCCAGCTTGATCATATCAGCGGCCGTACCCTGGATGGGCGAATTGATCGCATTTCGTTCTGCAAATCCGCGGACAGTAAAGTTGCCGGAGTTTATATCACGCAACCATCTTTTACGTCCCATCAGGGTCTGTACATATCCGTTTTCCCGTGCAAACTGAATGGTATCATCCATGTATTTCTGAATATTGGCAAATTGCTTTTTATAATTATCAATAATTTCCTTCGCTTCGGTTCTCGTAATGCCCAGATTGTCCGCAAGGCCGAATGCACCTTGTCCATAAATGATTCCAAAATTTACACTTTTTGCACGGTAACGCATTTCCTTGGTCACGTCCTTTTCATCAACATTGAAAACCCTGGCTGCCGTAGCAGTATGAATATCTTTTTTTTCTTTGAAGGCAAGGCACATATTGGGATCACCGCTGATAGCTGCAACAATACGTAATTCAATCTGAGAATAGTCAGCTGAAACAAGCAGATGATTTTCATCACGGGGTATAAAGGCTTTTCGAATCTCGCGACCCCTTTCGGTTCTCACGGGAATATTCTGCAGGTTGGGGTTATTGCTTGATAAACGTCCGGTGACAGCAACCGCCTGCGCATAGCTGGTATGTACACGACCCGATTTTTGATTGATGATCGCTGGCAATGCGTCCACATAGGTGGATTTTAACTTGGTCAGTTCGCGATAAGCCAGAATATCGTCCACTATTTTATTCTGATGAGCGAGTTTCAGGAGAACGTCCTCACCGGTGGCGTACTGCCCCGTTTTTGTTTTTTTTGCCTTCGGATCCAGTTTTAATTTATCAAATAAAACCTCACCCAATTGTTTGGGTGAAGAAAGATTAAATCGCACACCCGCTTCACGATACACATTTTCCTCTGCCTGTTTTCCTTCCTTATCAAGCGCTTTGGAATATTCCTGGAGGAAATTCATGTCTACGCGGATTCCTTCGAATTCCATATCCGTCAGTACTTTCACCAGGGGATTTTCAACTTCTTCAAATACACGTCGCACAACCTTTGTATCAAGCAATGGTTGAAATGTATTTCTTAATTGTAAAGTAATGTCGGCATCCTCTGCGGCATATTCGGTGATTTTATCGATGGCCACATCCCGCATATTGCCCTGACCCTTTCCTTTTTTCCCGATGAGTTCTTCAATGTGAACAGGCTCATAACCGAGGTATTGGGCACTAAGTAGATCCATACCTCTCTTGCCCTCCGGATCAATGACGTAATGCGCGAGCATGGTATCAAATATTTTTCCTTTAACCTCAATGCCGTACCATTTCAGAACAAGTAAATCATATTTAACGTTCTGCCCGATCCAGAGTCTGTCGGGATTTTCAAAGAGCGGATCAAATTCTGAAAGTATTTCAATAGCGGCATCTCTGTTCGCAGGAATAGGTATATAATAAGCTTCTCCCGGTTTCCATGAAAAGCTAAGTCCGACAAGCTCAGCATTATTTGCATCAATACCGGTAGTTTCCGTGTCAAAGGAAACTTCCTTTTCGCCCAGCAGTTGCGTGATTAGCGATAATCTTTTTTCTGCGGTGTCGGCGCAGATATAGAGATGCGTTGTGTTAGAAATATTTTTTTCTGCATGGACGGGGGCAGGTTCATTTTCTTCTGGTAGTTCTTTTTTTTCAACGGTCGTCGTCACCGCATTTCCGAAAAGATCCTGCTGCACTCCTTCGGGAACGGCGGTCTGGCCATTCGCACCCGGCAGTTCTTCACCCAGAATCCTTTTTGCGGCCGCCCTGAATTCCAGATCAATAAATATTTCGCGAAGCGCATCCCTGTTCCAGTCTTTCAATTTAAAATCTTCTTCGTGAAATTGGACGGGCACATCTGTGATGATAGTTGCCAGCTTTTTACTCATGATAGCCAGTTCTTTTCCTGCTTTTACTTTTTCGCCGACAGCACCCTTGATATTTTCTGCGTTTGCTAAAATGTTTTCAATCGTATCGTATTCTGACAGAAGTTTAGCGGCCGTTTTTTCTCCGATTCCCGGAATACCGGGGATGTTGTCAACAGAATCTCCCATGAGTCCCAGTATATCTATGACCTGACTTATATTTTTGATATTCCATTTTTCAAGCACTTGTTCGGGTCCGATGATCTCGACAGTTCCTCCCTGATATCCGGGTTTATAGATCTTTACTTTTTCACTAACCAGTTGTCCGTAATCTTTATCGGGTGTAACCATAAATACTTCGTAGCCCGCATTGGCGGCTTGCTTGCTAAGGGTACCAATCACATCGTCTGCTTCGAAGCCATCGAGTTCAATAATGGGAATATTGAAGGCACGGACAATTTTTTTGATGTCCGGAATGGCAATGACCAAATCTTCCGGAGCTTCCTGTCGATTTGCCTTATAATCCGTGAAATCTATATGTCGTTCCGTAGGAGCTTCCGTATCAAAACAAACCGCCATATGAGATGGCTTTTGATTGTTCATAAGCTCTACCAGGGTATTGGTAAAACCAAACTGGGCATTTGTATTTTTTCCCTTTGAGCTGATACGGGGCGCACGAATTAATGCATAGTATGCGCGAAAGATCAGTGCCATGGCATCCAGCAAAAACAATTTCTTGTTCATTATCCAACTTAGTTTTTCAATTCCGTTAATTTTTTCTGAAGCGAAAACATATTATCCCGTAAACGGGCTGCTTCCATAAAATCCAGATCCCTTGCGGCTTTTTCCATTTCCTTCTTAATTTTAGAAATGGCTTTTTCCATTTGAGGAATGGTTTTATATTCTGTTTCTTCTTCTGCAGCCACTACAACGAGATCCTGATCCCCGGCAATTGCATAAGGATTTTTCTCATCAAACCCCTTAATGTCAAGAACAGAAGTTGAAGCAAATACATCCTGTCTGGATTTAAAAATGGTTTTTGGTGTGATGCCATGGGCTTCATTATACCGAAGTTGTTTCTCACGGCGGCGATTGGTTTCATCAATGGTCCGTTGCATACTCTCTGTCATTTTATCCGCATAAAAGATCACGAGACCGTCTACATTGCGTGCCGCGCGACCCGCTGTCTGCGTGAGCGAACGTTCGTTTCTTAAAAATCCTTCCTTATCTGCATCCAGAATGGC
>DASSGT010000569.1:0-2525 GCA_035693345.1 Puia sp.
ACATAGATTACGGCAATGCGCTGGTGAGAACGACGCCCGGTAATACTAAAGAGGCGCTGGCAAGTCTGGGAAAAATATGCAAAGAACTCAATCCGAAATTTCCTTTTACTTACCAGTTTTCTGATGAAGCGTATCAAAAGCTCTATCAGAGTGAACAAGTGGTGAACCAGCTCTCAAATTATTTTTCTTTTCTGGGAATATTTATTTCCTGCCTGGGCTTGTTGGGTCTTGTTTTATTCACATCGGAACAACGCACCGCTGAATTTGGTATCCGGAAAGTATTGGGAGCAAGTCCGTTTTCCCTGTTCAATTTGCTTTCCAAAGAATTTCTCTTGCTGGTGCTGCTCGCTGTATTGATCGCGTCGCCGCTCGCCTGGATGGCCATGAATCAGTGGCTCCAGAATTACGAATACCGGATTGATATTTCCTGGTGGATATTTGTAGCAGCTGCTGTTCTCTCTATTTTCATTGCATTGATAACAGTGAGCTTCCAGGCAATAAAAGCTGCGCGAGCAAATCCGGTGAAGAGCCTTCGCTCAGAGTAAGCAGGGCATTCTTTCAGTCGAATTACCTACATGCGGCGCCACATAATACGAATTCATCCGTAAGGGTTAACCCTTAGAATTCCATGAACAACCAGTGATAATCTTTTCACTTCTGATATGATTTTTATGACTGTAACGTTGTAAGAAAGAAATCATATTTTGTTCCGTAATTCTAACCTGCTCATGAGTAAATCTCTGATTACAACCTTCCTTGGTGTCTTCATTTGCCTTTCCTCCCTATTTGCCCAACAACTACCAAAGACTCTTTTATGGAGAATATCCGGAAATGGAGTCCAAAAGCCTTCATATCTATATGGGACCATGCATGTGTATGATCCGCGGTTATTTGACCTGGGTGATTCGTTATTATATGCTATCAGCAGTAGTGAGGGTTTTGCAAATGAACTTGACCTGACCCGGATAACGCCGATGCTTGTTGATCTTGTCAATCAGGAGATTAATAAATCGTTAACCCTGAAAGAAATGCTTGGCAGTAAAGCCTATGAAAAATACGGACCGGGATTGTCAAAAAGATTTAATAAGCCGGCGGATGAAATTACAAGTCTTGATATTTTAAGGGAAAAGAATAAATGGATCGATGAAGGATATAAAGGAAAAAAGATGCAGACATTCCTGGATGCGTACCTGAGCGATCTGGCATACCGGCAAGGGAAGTGGATTGGTGGTGTTGAGGATTTCTCCGATCAAAGTGGCTTATTGACTGCAGGAATCGATGAATCAGATATCAGGCAGCTTGTTTTGGACGATAATGCTTCCGGAAAGGCCGAAATGGAAAACATGGTCACGACTTATCAGAACAATGATCTGGATGGCTTTCAAAAGATGATAACAGGCATGGATAGCAACTCGCGGGATATGATGCTGACCCGGCGAAACCGTAAAATGGCTTTTCGGATGGATAGCCTGGCACGACAGCGAACCATGGTATTTGCAGTGGGCGCTGCCCATTTGCCGGGTAATGAAGGTCTGATCAGTTTGCTAAGAAAAAAAGGATATGCTGTAGACCCCGTATTCTCGTCGAAAAAAATTAAGCCCAAAGATTATTTCGTACCGGAAGTGAACAGACCCTGGGTTGAAGTAAACGATCCGGATGGTCACTATACAGTGCAGATGCCGGGTACCCCGGGAGATATCAAATTGTACGGAATAATGACCATGGCCATGTATTTCAATATTTTTAACGGCACCTGGTACCTCACTGCGTCCGCAAACCTGCCTTATGATCAGAAAGGCCTGGACAGTGTTGAGAAGACGATGCTGAAACAATTGTTTGGATCACTTAATTATAAAGAAGAAAGTCATTTGGACATCAATGGTATACCAGGTAAATCATATGTTCAGAAAAATGCGGATGGATATAAAAAAGCTTACCTGCTGAATAAAGACAATGAATTCTATTACGCTGTGGCATTTTCAGCATCGGATACGATCACAGCACTGAATTCAGTGGATAAATTTTTCAGATCCTTCCAGCCAATACCAGCCAGCAAAGACCTGCAGACAAGCCGATATGAATTTATAGATTCCGTAGGTGCTTATCAGGTTATACTTCCTGTAAAACCAAAACCGATGGATGGTATGCCAAAGACTTCCAACCAGTCGGTGAAGTCTGAATTGAAAATTTCTACCGACCCGCAAACGGGTACTTACTATTTTATCGGATCAACTGAATGTGTCAGAGGATATGCTTTTCAAAATGACAGCGCCACCTTACGATCAGTCCACGATAATCTTCTTGAAAAATTTCAGGATATTACAAAGGACACCAGTTATATCCTGAACGATCACCGTAGACTGGATATCGATGGCTCCATGTTGAACGGATCCATGCGGGCTAAGATGAAAGTAATTGCCAGAGGAAATCGTTATCATACATTATTGATTATGTACGGCCCCGGTAAATGGAATGAAACAGCAGAGATGGTCCTATCGTCATTTCAGCTCAGAAAATATTCGTTC
>DASSGT010000570.1:0-2186 GCA_035693345.1 Puia sp.
TAAAATGGGCATGGTATCCATGAAAAACATTGCATCTTTTTTAAAAAAGAACATGCGTTATAAAAATATGGAAGATTTGCCGGTTCCATTTTATGTAACAGCAACCAACTTTACTAATGGCCGGCAAACGGTTTTTGATAAGGGAGATATCGTTCAAATCATTACTGCAGCAAGTTCTATTCCTATTTTATTTCCACCCGTTTTTATAGACGGTATTCCTTTTGTTGACGGAGGAGTATCCAATAATCTGCCCATTGAGCCATTTATCGATAAGAAAGACGAGGTAATCAGTATTTATGTTAATCCTGTTAAATTATTTAGCCCGAAGGAAAAGCCCATAGAGCTTATGGACCGAACCCTGCACCTGATTCACCGTGAAATGATCGGAAGAGCGGCAGCCGGATGTTTTTTATACCTGGAACCTCCGGAATTAAAAGGATTTGGATTATTCGATGTGCCCGGGATCCCCGATATATTTGAGGTTGGTTATCGATATACAAGGGAGTTATTGCAAAACAAAAAGCTTGTGAAAGCTGTATCTTAAACATAAATTCCATTTGACCGCTGAAAACACCGGAGTCAATTATGCGCCTTCGGGCCACTGTTATGTATAAGGAAATACAGAGCGATGAACTCCGGTATACTAAATCTTTTTTCTCTCTGCCAATTCTTTTCCCGATTCAGGATTGATTCCTGTAAACTCAACATATTCAATTTTGGAAGAAAATAATGAGCCCTCGTTTATCTGCAGATAAATACGGGAAAGAATTGCCTGCTTTTTTTCTATCGGGTAATAGACATCCACAACCGACTATTTGACCAATCTTACCGAAGCTGAGACCTTTCTCCGGGGGCTTTATCGTTTCATCTTTGTGCTGTGAAATGATCATAAAAACAGAATGAAGAATGATGCAGAAACAGACTGACCAAAGTCATTTTTTGCATTGAGCAGGGTCATTGGAACCTGGCCTTGCCTACAGATAATTTTACTTTGCTCCTTATGAAATCTATTTTATCGTTTCCGTTGAAAGCTATTATTCACAATTAAAAATTTAAATTATGGACAAGATGTTAATTGCGGTTTTCGAAACCGAAACAAAAGCCTTCCAGGGATTAAACGCCCTGAAGAGCTTACATGAAAATGGAGATATTACTCTCTATGCTACAGCTGTGATTCACAAAGATCAAAACGGTCAAATCCAGGTAAAGGAAAGCGCCGATGAAGGACCTATTGGTACCGGAGTGGGGCTTCTTACGGGAAGTCTGATCGGTTTGCTGGGAGGGCCTGTAGGGTTGGCCATTGGCGCTTTAACGGGTACGATGGCGGGACTTATTTATGATGTGAATGTGGACGACATCAATACCACATTTGCGGATGATATAGCCTCAGCCTTAACCAATGGTAAAACTGCTGTGCTTTGTGAGATGGATGAAACCTGGACCGTACCTGTTGATACAAAAATGCAGGCTCTTGACGGACTGGTGTTCAGACGTCTCCGGTATGAAGTGGAAGATGACCAAATCAACCGTGAAGCCGAATCCATTTCAAATGAATATAAGCAGTTGAAAGAGGAATTAAAAGATGCAAAGGAATCCGATAAGGCAAAGATCAATGCATCAATCGAAAATTTGAAAAACAAAGCAAAGGCTTCCAGTGATCTCCTGAAAAAGAAAATGAATGATTCTAAAAACCAGTTTGAAGCAAAAGTGCATGCAATAAAAGATCAGATGAGACATGCCAGTGACAGGAGGAAAGCGAAGCTGCAAAAAAGAATCGACTCATTAACAGAAGCGCATAACGCCCGGACGGCTAAATTAAAACAAGCTGCAAAATTGGTGAGTGAAGCTTTTGAGATCAGGAAAAAAGAAGAAGCACCGCTCGCATAATCGGCAGCGTAACGCGTCAATTGAATTACTATCTGCAACATTCTGCCAGCTGGCAGAATGTTGTTTAGAACTCTTTTAAACAAGAAAATAGATTTATAACACTTAAAATTATTTTTATGGCACCGACAATTTTCAAAGAAATAAAAGAAGCAGTAAAATACTGGTGGCTTCTTTTGCTTACCGGACTTATCCTGGTAGCGGTAGGGATCTGGGTTTTCAGGTCACCTGCCACAGCTTATTTATCCCTTAGCATTCTCTTTGGCGTAAGTATTCTCACTATTGGATTCTTCGAAATAATA
>DASSGT010000571.1:0-14125 GCA_035693345.1 Puia sp.
GCGGCGACTCGATCGGTGCACCGATCTTCAGTGATATTTCTTTTTATGCCGGTGTAGCCGAAACGGACTGGAGCTGGACACCCTTGCTGACCGACTTTGATAATGACGGATACCGGGATCTGATCATCACGAACGGATTTCCAAAAGATGTTACTGATCATGACTTTATAGCATTCCGGAACGTATCCGTCTCGCTTGTATCTACTTCTGATCTGCTCAAGCAAATACCGGAAGTAAAACTTCACAATTACGCATATCATAATAACGGGGACCTCAGCTTCTCAGATGCGAGCGGGGACTGGGGGCTGATGACTCCGACCTTTTCTAACGGTGCCGCCTATGCGGATCTGGACAACGATGGTTTCCCTGATCTGATCGTAAACAATATCAATGATGAAGCCGGAATTTACCGGAACAGAAGTAAAGAGATTCAAAAAGACCCGAATCATTTTCTCAAAATCAAATTCAGGGGTGACAGTCTGAACCGTGATGGCTTTGGAGCCAGCGTCGAACTACATTATGATCATGGCAAACAACAGGTGTATGAGAATACACCATATCGCGGCTATCTTTCAACGGTAGAAAACCTCGCATTCTTCGGATTGGGAAATCTGAATATCGTGGATACGGTATTGATTCGCTGGCCGGGAGGAAAACAGCAAATACTTACACAGGTAAAATCAGATCAGCTCCTGACGGTAGATCTGAAAACTGCAGGAGACATCCCCGCATCTCCAAAACCGTTGATTGCAGCCAATAGCCTGTTCACGGAGATAACAGATTCCCTGGGAATGCAATACACGCATAAGGAACGGGACTATATTGATTTTAATATACAGAAATTGCTTCCGCATAAATTGTCGGATTACGGTCCGGCCCTCGCCGTGGGTGATGTTGACGGAAACGGATTGGAGGATCTGATTATAGGCGGTTCTTCCAATCACAGTGCCCGGATTTTCCTTCAGCAGACGGATGGTAAATTCATACAGAAATCATTGCTTGCAACGGATTCGCTCGACAAGACAGCACATGATATGGGTTTATTACTGTTTGATGCAGATGGCGATGGTGACCTGGATCTGTACATAGCTTCAGGCGGAAATGAAATGCCTCCTCAATCAGCATCTTATCAGGATCGTTTTTATCTGAATGATGGTAAGGGAAATTTTACCGAACACCCGGAAGCCATTCCAAAAAACCTGACGAGCAAACTGTGCGTCCGGGCCGCTGATTTCGATCATGACGGTGATCTCGATCTTTTCGTATCCGGAAGAGTGGATCCCGGAAATTATCCAAAGCCTGTATCCAGTTTTATTCTGAGAAATGACTCAAAGAATGGTCAGGTACTTTTCACGGACGTAACGAAAACAGTCGCTAAGGATCTGGTGAACTGCGGCATGGTCTGCGATGCGATATTTACGGATTTTGATAATGACGGATGGCCCGATCTGATTATGGCAGGCGAATGGATGTCGCTGGCGTTTCTGAAAAATGATCACGGGAATTTTGTGAATGTTACCGGGCAAACCGGGATCGGGAATATACACGGATGGTGGAACAGCATAACGGCAGGTGACTTTGATCACGACGGGGATATGGATTATATCGTGGGTAATCTGGGAAAGAATTCATTTTTCCGTGCCAGTAGGGATTATCCCGTTCATGCATATGGGAAGGACTTTGACAACAACGGAATATTTGATATGATTCCTTCACTCTATCTGCCGGACCAGGAAGGAAAGAAAAAAGAATTTCCGGCCCATGGCAGGGATGATTTGTTACGGCAGATAAATAATATGAGGAAGAAATATCCGACTTATAAATCATATGCAGTGGCCGGTATGGATCAGATATTACCGGAATCGGATAGAAAAAATGCTCTGATACTGGAAGCGAATGAGTTTGAATCCATGCTGTTAAGAAATGATGGTAATGGAACATTTACACTGGTCCCTCTTCCGAAAGAAGCACAGTTCTCAATGATCAACGGAATGGTGACAGATGACTTTGACGGCGACGGGAATCTTGATCTTCTGGTGAACGGAAACGATTACGGCACAGATGTTTCAGTCGGTCGCTATGATGCCATGAACGGTTTGTTAATGAGCGGGGACGGGCAAAACGGGTTTCAATCCAGGTCGATTCTTCAAAGTGGTATTTTTATCCCCGGCAACGGCAAAGCACTTGTAAAAATGAGCGGAGCCAATAATCAATATCTGGTGGCAGCCAGTCAGAACCGCGGTCCTTTAAAAGTGTTCCGACTTAAAAAAGATCAGAGGCTGGTGCAACTGGCACCTCTGGATGTAAAAGCGGTCATTACATTTAAAAACGGGAAGACACTTGATCAGGAATTTTATTATGGATCATCATTCTTATCCCAATCGGGTCGCTTTATACGGGTGGATGATCAGGTTGCCTCAGTGGAAGTGATAGACAGTAAGGGGTCACGCAGAAAAATAAATCTTTAATCTTGCGCTACGGAATCTTCATTTTGTTTTTGTTCGGCCTTTATTCCTGCGACCCGTATAACAGAAATCAATCCCATAAACAAATTCCGACCGCATCCGTCGAAGCAGGTGAAATACTTGCAAAAAAATATTGTCAGGGCTGCCATTCGTATCCGCAGCCTTCTTTATTAAATGTGGAATCCTGGGAAAAAGGAGTATTACCAAACATGGGTCCACGACTGGGTATATTCACTCATAACTGGACTCAATATCCTTCGATGCGCCGGGATCCCAATCTGCCGAAGGGATTTTATCCTTCCAAACCTCTGATGTCGCCGGAAGAATGGCAGAATATTATAAACTTTTACCTTGCTACCGCCCCTGATTCATTGCCTGCCCAGCAAAGGCCTTATCCGATCAAAAATAACCTGGATATATTTAGCGTTTCTGAACCCGCTGCGTCACAACTCCGTCCAACTACCTGTTTTATTCAGATTGATACGACCCGTCCGCAAAATACCATTTTGCAGGCTGAAATTTTTCGCGGGTCAGTGATGCGTTATAATGAAAGTCTTCAACCTGTCGATTCCCTGCCTTTTTTGGGATCCGTGGTTGACATCGACTTTCATGCAGGAGCGATGGTTGCGACCAATATTGGAAATTTGAATCCGAACAACTCGAAACTTGGCAGACTTCAGACGGTATTGATGAACGCACAGGGAAAGATGACGCTGGATACCCCTTCGCCGATTACTCTGTTACAAAGACCCGTTCAGTCAATCAGGGTTGACCTGAACGGAGACGGCAAACCGGATGAACTGGTGTGTGAATTTGGACATCTTACAGGGGCTCTTAGCTGGTATGAAAATCTGGGTGACAATCAATACAGCCGTCACGTATTGCGGGCCGTGCCGGGCGCTATAAAGGCCTATGTGCAGGATTACAACCATGATGGGCTGCCTGATCTCTTTGTTTTATTTGCGCAGGGAGAAGAGGGAATTTTTTTATTCACCAACCGCGGCCACGGACAATTTGACCAAAAGGAAATTCTGACTTTCCCTCCTTCCTATGGATCCACATATTTTGAAATGGATGATTTTAATCATGACGGATTTCCGGATATTGTTTATACCTGTGGTGATAACGCCGATTTTTCTGTTGTGCTGAAACCCTATCATGGTGTCTATATTTTTTTAAACGACGGACATTGGAATTTTAAACAACAGTACTTTTTCCCCATCAACGGGTGTTATAAAGCGATGGCTCGTGATTTTGATGGCGACGGCGACCTGGATCTGGCAGTGATTTCTTTTTTTGCAGACTATCAAAGTCAGCCGGAAGAGGGATTCGTGTACCTGGAGAATAAAGGTGATTTCAATTTCCTGCCACATTCCTTACCTGCGACTCAGCGGGGTCGCTGGCTTACAATGGATGTAGGTGCTCTGAACAAAGATGGCCGGCCGGATATATTACTTGGCAACTTTTCCATTGCACCCAGTTTTATAAGACCCAGGGTTGATTTTACTAAAGGACCCGCATTTTTATATTTAAAAAACATATCGAAATGAACCGGGCCCCATTAATAATGTGATGCGCGTGGTGAGGGTACAAAATGTTGGAATTCAAAATGGAAAAAGAAAATGACAGTGTGGACGTGTTCTTTAAAAGGTCTATAAAAAATTTAGATATACGATAATGTGATTCCACATCCTCAAAATATCATTTCCACCCTTCATTTTGAATTCTAACATTTTGTACCCTCACCACGCTTGCCACACTAAGAAATGGTTTATTGCACCTCGAAATAAAACTTGGCACTCCCTGCAACTCCATTCTGATTAATTCCTTCCACAACACCTATATATTTTCCTTTTCTGTCAGAAGAATAAAAATTGATCTCCGCTTCGCCACTTTTACCGATCACAATATTGGGTTCCCAGGCAAGTACGTTTCTAAAATCAGGTACGCGTTTCAAACTGGTTTGGGATGCATCGTATTTAGGAGAATAGAACTCACGTTGCAACTGTAACCCTTCATAATCAAGAATCAGCGCATGACTATTCATCTGGAGTCCTGCCATATCATTATTATAAGAATATAAAGCAAAAATTCCACTGGCTACCACGGATCCCAGGAAGAATTTCCGGTTAACGATTTCTATTTTTTTTATTTTCAAAGGGTCAAGCGACATAACTTCCGTCGCATCAAAAATGGGAACGCCATCGAGAACAATCAAAGGATCCTGGTCAAAATATATCTTTTGCGCATCGTTCATCATTCGAAATGTATACCGGTCCCTGCTGCGATGTACCGACACGCCGGTGATATATTCCCGCACAACTTCTTCCATGGTATTAAAACGGGTATAATCGTCCAGAAAAAATTTCTTGTCGGGCTCACCATAGAAAGAAGTACTGTCAGTATAGACAGGTGCTTTGAATTTGATCAGATTGCTTAACAGATAAACATTTTGTACCTGCGTGCCGATATTGTAGAACTGCAGATCTGATTTCAGTGTGCTGTTCATTTTAAAAGCAGGATAATAGCTGGTTGAGTATTTTTCACTGAACGGATTTGACACATCAATCCTGTAATTGCTGTCGGCCCTGTTTTCCGTTTGCAGAACGATCACATTTGATCCCAGTAAGTGCGGAAGATCAAAAAGTAATTGTCCGTTTTTGTTGCTGATGGAGCCGGCAAGTTGCGATTTGATTCCAGGTCCGGCGAGATAGACACCCTGATTTTCGAGCGGGTGACCATTGATACGGTCGGTGATACGTGCATTTACCAGATGACCTGTCCATTCGGGAATAAATTCAAATGCCGGATCTGCGTTTTGTAATACATCATCCCATTTAAATCGTCTCCAGCCTTGAGTAAGCATCAGATTTTCGATAGCCGATTCATAGGGTTCTCCCTTATGCGTAAAATAATATTCCGGATGTTCTATATTTCCCCTGATATCTGATGACAGGTATAAATATGCCCGGATATCCGCTGCTTCCTCTGTTTGCAGGCTATCTACTCTGAAT
The DNA here is from genome assembly GCA_035693345.1 of Puia sp. Taxonomy (GTDB): domain Bacteria; phylum Bacteroidota; class Bacteroidia; order Chitinophagales; family Chitinophagaceae; genus Puia. The sequence goes on from DASSGT010000571.1 coordinate 5,480, forward strand.
ACTGACATGGCCAGACTGGCTGTATTGGAAGAGTCATTTGTCAGGTTGTTCAGATGAATATGTGTCGTGATTTTCTTTCGGGTCTGATATTCTTCCATTTCAGATTGGGCAGATAAATCGAGGCTGGAAGGCATCCGAAAAATAAGTCTTTCACAAATTGGCTGCTGGTTGGCGCTAAACAGTGTGATACTGGATATTCCTTCTCCCAGAGTAGATAAGGGAATGATCTGGCTGCCTTTGCCATGATCCAGTGGAAGACTGCCGGCGTATTTCACCAGCCCGCGGGTATGAATCAGCAGATATAACGGCCTGTTATCACCATCATAATTTGATGTGGCGGAGATCGTCAGGTTATTCTGGTCAGAGACGGCTTTCAATGTATAACCTTTCTCGGATACTGTCGGGAAATTGGCAATGGTCAACTGATTGCCACCTACCTGCACATATGCTTTATATTGTTTGCCGGCTGACGGATTGATTTCGAAACGACCCATGCCAAATAATCCGCTTTTAAAATGAGCTACGACTGTTTTGTCCTGGTCAACAATATCACCTTGTACGTTGATTCCTTTTCCGAATTCATCAACGGCTTTAAATCCAACAATACCGGGCGTACCGGCTACCAGATTCCCACCTTCAGGAAAAAACTGAATATCCAAGGCAGCTGTTTTCTGCAAAAGCGTATCCTGACTTCTCTTCATCGTATTTACGATGGTGATATTTTTTTCGAAATAATAATCCGCACCGAAGTTTTTCATCCAGTTTGTGTATGCGCGGATTTTATAGGAACCAGTAGGTAGTGACAAGGGGATAAAGAATGATCCACTGCCAGTTCCTTTCTGAAGTAAAATTTTCCCCTGTACAACCGGTTTGGATTCCCGGTTTATGATTTCCACATAGGCCACTTTGCTCAGGTTAAAAAATTTATTCAGGGATGCATCCACCACATACGACTTAAACCATAAGATTTCACCCGCTATATAAAATGATTTATCCGTCTGGACGTAAATTTTTTCTTTGGATTCCCTCGCTTCATGTTCTCTGAAACTGGTCGTTAATTTATTTATGAAAGGATCCTGCGCAAAGCATGATCCGCATAGGATGAGACAAAGCGCTGTTACAAACTTTTTATATACGAACGGAAAAAATATCCGCGAAGATCGATGCATAGTTAAAAAGTTTATGGCCAGAAGTTTGGTTTTACAGTTGTTCCGCCATGATTGGTGCAATCTACACACAGAACCGAGGATAAAAGATAGGGACCGTTATTTGTTCCGATCAGCGAATTGGAATAAGGACCACCCGGTGGCTGGAAATATTTGTCTATGTCCGGTGGAGGAATGGTATCAATAATACAATCGTTGCCATAATAAGGTTGATAACTCCAGTTTACGAGATCATTCTTGGAAATAAAAATCCGTCTGGTCTGAATGGTTGTAAAACTGATAAAACCGATACAATGAATGGAAGGATCATTTACACAGGTTATATTTCCAAGTTCTGTAAATGGCTGCAGATCGAAGAGCGAGCCCAGTTGTTCGGTATTCCTTTTCAGGTTTGACCAGAAATTGTAGGCTTCCGCAGGAATGGCATATTGACTGACCAGGTTACTATAGGTCTCGCTGATTCTTTCGTTACCCTGCGGTATTTCAGCGATTTCATATTTATTTACAACTGAACTGGATAACTGGGTAGTTGAAAAGACTTCAATCGATGAGGAAGGCACTGATTTATAACATCTGTAAATCTGATTATCAAGAGTCCGGAAAATAATATTTCCGTTGTTATAATCAAGAACCGAAGGGAAGGCCGAATGATATTCCCATGTTTCCACATATTGCCAGCGGTAATATTTTGTCTGGTTGGATGGATCGTGTGTGTTTAAATAAACATGTGCATTTAAAGAGGAGTCCTGGTTCCAGTATAATGAATCTATCGGCGGACTGATCTGCACGTTATTAAATGCCGAGCGAAATTCATTCCCGTCGGCCGTGACAATCTTGAGCTGATATTGCTGGGTCGCATCCAATGAGAGCTGATCAACCACATACCTGCCTTTGCCTGCTTCCGTAAAGGGATATTCAACACCCGATACACCCAGGACGGACACTTTTGCATTCAGCTCTTTGACTGAAGGAACTGTATCGGCAAGGTTTCGTGTACGCGAAAGTGTTATAACGCTGGAATCGTTTCCACTGATCACAATTCCGTCCACGACCAGAAGAAATGGATTGTTCTTAATGGCAGGCGGTGTGTATACTTCTTTACAATCCAGGCCTCCCAGGGTCACAGTAAAGGCAATCAGCAACATATTTATCAGACGCTTCATTTAGAATTTAAAGTTGTAAGTGATGGATGGGACCGGAGAGCCAAATATGGAAAGCTTGTATCCTTTGATAACACCATTTTCCGAAGTAAAATAAATGGAATAGGGATTGTTCTGACCTGTCAGATTATACACACCGATGGACCAGGAGCTATGTTTGAATTTTTTGATCTTATGATTGCCTTCAATATTCACTGACAGGTCCATCCTGAAATAGTCTGGAATACGATAAGCATTTCTATCAGAATAATAAACACGTTCACCCCCACCGAGATCATAGATGGCAGTAGGCAATGTGATAGGCCGCCCTGTGCTGTAATTAACATTGAGCGAAACACTGAACCGGTGATTGAGCTGATAATTCCCAATAAAATTCAAAACGCTTGGCCGGTCATAGTTCGCGGGATAATAAGCGCCATTGTTAATCAGCTGACCGGCGTTCGGGTCATCCTGTTGCAGGAATGTACGTGAATAGGTATAGCTTAACCATCCGTTTAGTTTGCCGGACGTTTTCTTAATCAGCAATTCGGCACCATAAGCTTTGCCTCTGGTTGTCAGCACGTCTGTTTCAATATGATGATTGAGAACCAGCGACGCACCGCTTTTATAATCGAGATAATCATTAATCTTTTTGTAATAAATTTCAAGCGATGTCTCGATCGTATGCGATTTGAAATCGTGGTAGTACCCCAGGGACAGTTGCTGACCGCCCTGCGGCTGGATATGCGGCCCGCTGAGTTTCCAGATATCAGTCGGTGAAATAGCTGTCGTATTCGTCAGCTGGTGAATAAACTGATGTAATGAATTGTAGCTGATTTTTAATGAAGAATTATCATTCAGGATATATCGTGCGGACACCCGGTAATCAGGATACTGATATGTTTTGATATTTTTTCCCGGTCCATAATACGTTGAGTCGATGATGCTGGTCGTCTCCAATGGCTGACCCGGTGCATAGGTATAGATGTTCTGTGGTCCTAAATAATTATAATACGAATAACGTATGCCGAGATTAACGGAGAATTTGGTTCCAAGGTTTATCCGGTCACCGAGATATGCGGCTGATTCAAGTGCCTGCTCAGTGGGCACATGATCAGGCACAACCAGCGATTTTGAACCCTGCGGATCCAGTGATCCCGGATATAATTTGTAGTATATGGAGCTTACACCGAAATCCAGTGTGTGTACTGAATTTATATTATAGGTAAAATCGCCGTGAAAAACGTATTGTGTGATTTTAAATGAAAGTTTATAGGCATTGATCGGATTTAATGTGCTGGTAATAGAATAATTATAGTCGTCAATTCCCCCCATGAATACAGCATTGAACCGGTTATTGAATTCATGTTTCCATTGCAGGTTCACATTTTTATTCTGGTATTTATACAGCGTATCGCTGTTCAGAGTGAAACGATCGCCGCTGATATATCCCGTCAGAAACAAATGATTTTTTGCATTTATCTCATGCGTTAGTCGCAGGTTTGCATCAAAAAAACCGGCTGTACTGTTTTGATAGGCATCATTCGGAATCTGTTTCAACAACCAGTCAGAATAGGTGGACCGGCTTGCGACCAGGAAGGTTGTTTTTTCACTGAATAAAGGGCCTTCAATCGTAAGCCGCGCATCCAGTGGCCCGATTCCGCCGGCACCCGATATTTTCTTTGAATTTCCATCACGGGTCGTAACGTCCAGTACGGAGGACAATCTGCCGCCAAATTTTTCCGGAATACTACTTTTATATAGTTCCACACCCTTCACTACATCCGGGTTGAAGGAAGAGAAGAATCCAAAGAAATGGGAAGGATTATAGATGGTTGAGTTATTAAAGAGTACGAGGTTTTGATCCGCAGATCCACCGCGCACGTTGAAACCTGTAGAAGCTTCACCGACGGAGGTAACACCGGGAAGAGTCAGTACAGCTCTTAATATATCCGCTTCGCCAAAAACAACGGGCATCTGCCGGATGGTTTTAATATTCAGCCTGTCCACACCCATTTGGAGGCGACCGGTATTTGAATTTTTTTCTGAAGTAATGGTGACTGCCTTAAGACCCGGAATAAATTGTTCCATTTCAATATTCAACTTACCATCTGAGTAGAGAGCGATATGACGGACGGTTTCCTTCATCCCGATACTTGAAATATGCAAAACATGCGGACCAAGGGGTATCGTAAGCGAAAAATATCCAAATTGATCCGTACTTACGCCGACGGGCGGATTGTCCAGGGAAACAGTAGCTCCTACCAGTGTCTCACCGGTTTTTGCATCGCGGATATAACCGGCAACAGTACCTTTTCCATTGCGGTAAGTATTCGTTTTGGGACCGATCACAAAGACCCTGTTTTCCAGCGCGGATCTGAGTTTTTGATTCTTCTGATTATCCAGGTAATTGTCTACCGAGAAAGCGGATTCGCGCGCGGAATCTGAAAGGGGGCGTTTTACATTGAAGTAGTCATCCGGCAAATTCGGCTGGATCGTAAATTTTTCTGTTATGAAAACATTGTTATCATCATCGATGGCGAAATGAAAATCGGTATGCGCCAGGGCCATGTTCAGGATCACGGGCAGGGTTTGATCCTGCACTGAAAAATCGAGAACGATGCTGTCGGTCTCATTGGGTTTGAAATAAAACCTGTATTCAGATTGAGATTCGATGGATTCAGCAAATTGTTCCAGCTTCATTCCATGGAAATCTCCGCTAAAAGTCTTTTTGTTTTGTGCGTGCAGAAACAGACAAAGAAACGAGCCTATCACCAGACAGGAAAGATGGCGCAAATCATAATACATGTTAGCTCGTTAGTTGATCATAATAAGCTGAAACGTCAACCAGTGTTTTTTCAAAATCTGATTTGAAATTCAGTTTATTTTTCCTGATGAATGACTTAATTTCTGATTTCTTCGAATTGAATAATTTCAATACGGATGATTTACTATCTACCTGAACGATTTGCCCGGCAACGATCACATAATAAATATCCTGCCTGATATATTCATAATTGATTTGGCTATACACATAGGTTTCCTGTAAACGGGTTCTCCTTTTCGCGAGCACAATCGTTTTCCCGTTATACAACCGGTCGTAAAATCCGGTCGGTAATGGAGTTCCATTGACACTATCAACCGATACCCGGATAAACTCATGCCTGCGGAGGATAAATGATTTTAATTTGTCATTCACCAGGCTTATCTTAAAATTCTGCCCCAAACGGTTAATCACAACTTCATCCTTTACGACATCATATATCATCGGGATGTTTCTGTAATAACTGTCGTCGTAAATCAGATCTGAGGGAGTAGGGCTGTCAGACAGATAATAAGGGCTTCCTTTTATATTTCTGTCCGGTGTGAAGTATTCATAACCGTTATATATATGCGCATTTTCTCCGACGGCATTAAAATAGAGTTTAACCGGGTATGCGTTGTAGAGGGAGTTTGTAAGTGAATCGCCCGCCAGCTCCTGTGCTCCGGCCACCTTCACAATAACCAAAAAACACATCAGAAACTTCAATAGGAGAGGTCTTATTTCGCACATATATCCAACAAGCAGTTATTACCGATCAAATTAAGATCTTTTTTTGTTAACAACATCATTTTGTTGGCAATTTTAAATTAGGGCCAGAACCCGGGCTTGACAGAAGTACCTCCGTGTTCCCTGCAGTCGCCGCACATATTGGGAACCATTGAATATCCTCCCCTTAATACTTCATACAACGTAAATAAATGACCCGGTTTTGCCAGGTATTCATAATTCTTTTGTTTGTCTGCAGCGCTGATGGGAATTATTACATTGGTGTCAAGCTGACAGGAAAGCCAGTACGGAGTGTAATTGTAATACGAAAGATCTTTCCTGTTGATAAAGATTCTCTTTTTGGTAGTAGACGAAGCACACAAGTATCCCAGGACAGGTTCGGAAGGATTGTTGAGGCAATGAATATTACTGGTTACCTGTGCGGGCTGGGCATCGAATATCGTTCCGAGTTGTTCGGTCGTTTTTTTGAGATTCGCCCAATAATTATACTGATCGCGGGTCAGCGCGTATTGTTTTGCGAGAATACTGTATTCGACACTGATTTTTTCTGATGTTTTGTTTACATTATGAAACACCATGTCTGAAATGATATCCTGACTGAGTTGGGAGGAAGTTCCTATCTGTAGATCGGGTGATTTAGCGGACGACCAGCAATAATATATCAGGTGATCTGCACCCCGTATAACAGCGGTATCATTTTCATAATCGAAGTAGGAAATAAAAAAAGTATGATATTTCCAGGTTTCTTCATAAGCCCAGCGATAATAGCGTGTATTATTTGTCGGATCGTGTGTATGAATTCTTATGGAAACATTGGCTGAGTCCTCTGTCCATCGAAGACTATCAATTTCCGGTGTAATTTTAAATGGAATAAAATCTGAACGGTAGCTGGCTCCACCGTTTGTTTGTATATCCAGACGGTATTTTTTCGTGCTATCCATGGTTAGAAGTCCTCCATAAACGCCCGGACTGACTTCTTTTAAAGGAATACTCGTCGTGTTTTCCATTTCCACCATAAGGACTGCATTCATCTCAACTGGCGAAGGAGCGGTGTCAGCTATATTTCGGCTATGGGTAAGCGTTATATAGGTGGAGTCGGGTGCATTTGTCAACGTACCATCCACGACCAGCAGCCTTGGATTATTTTGCAGTGCCGGAGGATTGTATTCCCTTTTGCAATAGATAAGACATGTCAATGAAAAGGTACACGTCAGGATGATATAAATCTTGGCTGGTTTCACGGAATAGTCGTCTATTCAGGGCCAGAAATCAGGTTTTGCATTTGTTCCTCCATGCTCCCGGCAGTCAATACAAAAATTCTGCGCAATATGATAGACCCCGTCAAAATACCAGAAAGTAAACAGATGTCTGGGCATCTCAAGATATTCATACGCTCTGGCAGTATCCTGAACTCCGAAGCCGGTCGTAACATCTTTCAATGACTCACAGGGAAGATAATAAGGTTCATAATTCAGATTGGTCATTTCATTGTTCCTTACAAAAATTCTTTTTTTCTGCACCGTGGAAGCAGATAAATAGCCTAAAACAGGCTCTGCAGGATTTGATGTACAATGAATATTACTGTTCAACTGGGAAGGCTGTGCATCGAAAAGGGTTCCCAATTGTTCGGAATTTTTTTTCAATTCAGCCCAATAGTCAAACTCATCCCTGGTCAGGGCATATTCACTGACCATTATACTGTATAATACATATAATTTCTCCGTTGACTTGGAAACCGTGGTAATAGGTATTTGATGCACGATATCCTGGCTTAGCTGACTGGTCGACGCCAGCAGGATGGTTGCTGCTTCATTGCTTTTCCAGCAATTATGAATTTGCTGGTCAGGTGTCCTTGCTATGAGCGTGCCGTGTACATAATTAAAATTTGAAGTCAGGTAAGTGGAATATTGCCAGGTTTCCCCATAATGCCAGCGGTAATAAATCGTTTTATTTTCGGGATCATGCGAATTGACATAAAATCGCACATTCGAGGAATCCTGGTCCCAAGATATACTGTCGATAGGCGGTGTTCGTTTGACGGGAACAAAATCCGACTGGTACTTCGTGCCGTCGGAAGCAGTAATGGAGAGTCTGTACTTTTCAGAATTTCGTAAAGAAAGCGTATTACCATAAACACCCTTGCCTATTTCAAAAAGAGGAATCAGGGTATTCTGATCCCCTTCCACCGTCAGCGTTGCATTTAAAGCGGGAATCGCCGGTGCCGTATCTCTGATATTTCTCGTGTATGTCAGTTTGATATATGTTGAGTCGGGAGAACTGTTCAGAAACCCGTCAACCACCAGCAGACGGGGGTTATTCTTTAAAACAGGAGGTTCGTAATACTCCCTGCATCCAAGGCTCATCAGCCAAATGAATAATGAGGAATACTTCATTTTTAAGGCAGATTATTCGTGCGGGCAACCGTTATTTTGGCTTATGTGGAAAAATCTATACTAAAGTAAGCCATTACCTGACAATAATTTAACACGTTTTCAGTTATTAAAGAGCTGGTACCCGTAAGTATAAACCATTAGGTATAAAGGGTCACACACAGCTAATCCTCCTACCCTCTGAAGCAACATTTCATGTTACTGAAACGTAATCCTGCTTTTGGGTCATTCTGATTTTTACCAATCACCGATTAGATTCCACAACGCGGTATACCGGAAGTAAACCTGGAAAAATTATAAATCCAATAGCCGAAATCCTGTAGGGACGGCCGTTTTGCAACCTAGCCGGAGACCGATGAAAAACCTGTACACTGCGTTTTTGTGCATATTGGGAATGTTGT
>DASSGT010000572.1:0-3275 GCA_035693345.1 Puia sp.
AATGTCTGATCGGCAATTATTTTTTTAAGTGCCTCCCCAATGGCCCTTGGATTTTCCACATCTACCAGCAATCCGTTTCCAAGCTCTTCCAAAATCTCCTTTGGACCACCGGTAGGCGATGCGATTACAGGTAGTCCGCAGGCCGCGGCTTCGACAATCGTCAATCCAAAATTCTCGCCCGGCGTCGCGTTGATGAATACACCCTTCTTTCTTGCGGCAATGCGATATATTTCAGGCACTTCCAATTTGGGGTCATTTTTTTTGGGAATGGCCATTTTGCCGTACAGATCATATTTGTCAAGCAGTAACAAAAGATTCTTGAGAATATCCTGTTCGTCTTCCGGCATTTGGCTAATGTCTTTACGCACCCCCGCAAATATGGCGAGATTGGCCATAGCCTGTAATTCCTTATCCTGTCCGTAGGATTGAATAATGGCTTCAAAATTCTTCCGTTTATCCGCCCTTCCAATGGACAGTATCAGTGGTTTCGCGGCGTTGAACAGGAATCGCTCGATATCAGAATTAACCCGATAAACGGCCTGCTCCTGCTCAATAGACATCTTGAAGGACGGCATATCCTGTCTATAGAAAGGATAGAAGATTTCCAGGTTCACTCCGGGTGGTATGACTTTAAATTTGGCCGATTCCACATGTTCATACAAAGCATACTGCGAATCAATATAATGTTGGGTACTTTCAATAAAAACATCGGCGGTCTGTAGCAGGTTTTCTTCCACTGCGATCCGCCGCTCCATATTGAATTTTTCATTAATTTTTTCGGGTGACATACCCTCCTGTATCAGGATATTTTTTTTGTTCCTTCCCAGGGAATGGGCGGTGGCAAGAAAAGGGATGCCGTAAATTTCACTTACCTGACTCGCGAGGTAGTTGCCGTCAGCATAGTGACCGTGCACCACATCGGGAAAATCAGCCTCCTGATCAATAAATCGTATAGTTTTATCTATAAACTCATCCAGGTGGTCCCAGAGTGTTTCCTTCGGTCTGTAAGAATGACCGCCACAGGACATTCTGACAATGCGGGCTTTATCATTGACTATCTCCACCTCTCTTTCATATGCTGTTGATACTCTTCTGTCAATAATCCTGCGTGTAAAAAGATCCACTTTACGCACCTGCGGATGAAGGGAAAGATTCTCCAACAATTCCAATACATATTTTACCTGTCCTCCGGTGTCCTTATCTCTGCCAATTTCGGGATCATTAAATCGTATCAGCCCATGGGGGCTGAATAATTGTATGTAATATTCCTTCATTGTTTTTCATTTTGCACTAGCTTAACATTTGGAGCTCATCCAAAATCAGTCCAAAGGAATATTATTACTTTTTTTAAAAGAATAAAAACGGTTATGTATTCAGGATCCGGATTCAGCGACTGGGAAATTGGTGATATCACAGTCATCATCCACAAGGGCATATACCATTTATTTCACCTGATCATTCCCAACCACGATTATATCGCGCATGCCGTATCAAGAGACGGCATCTCGTGGAAAAGAGTCAACAATGCATTATTTGTTGGGAATCCGGGCGAATGGGATGATGATATGCTCTGGACCATGCATGTGGTAGAAGTCGGTGACAAATTCGAAATGTATTATACCGGATTGCAGCGGAAAGACCGCGGTGTCATGTCGAAAATCGGATATGCTGAATCCACCAACCTGGTGGATTGGAAAAAAGACCGGAAGGCTATTTTTCCCATTGCACCGGAAGGATTTTTTTATGAAACGTCGGAAACCAATCCCAGAAAATGGCTGAGTTTCCGTGATCCTTTCAGAATTGAATACAAGGGAGAAATTTATCTGGTTGTTGCCGCGCGGACTGTGTCAGGGCCCATTTCCCGGAGAGGATGTGTAGGCGTGATAAAAATTACCAATGATAAGGTTGAAACGTTGCCGCCTTTGTTATATCCCATGGTATATGATGATATTGAATGTCCCTGTGTATTTGAGCTGAACGGCCGATTTTATATACTCGGTTCAATTCGAGAAGACATCAAAATACGATATTGGTTTGCGAAAGATTTTTTTGGAGAATATCATTCGTTTCACGCGGATGTATTGTTGCCCCAGGGAAATTATGCCGCCCGTACGGTACAGGACGGGAAACATTTACTGGTATATAATTTCTTTTACGCTTATGGAAAAATCGATACCCACCGGGTATTGCCTCCGCCAAAGGAACTGGACACTGATGACCGGGGAAGGCTGGTATTAAAAAGTTATTATCGCTGGGATGAGATGGTTATTAAAACAATTCCGCAGGCAGAGTTTGGGCCTGTGAGAACCCTGCTTGACAATCCCACGGCTTCTTCAACCATTGAACCGGATAAATGGGTTTACGGTGCGAGAAGCGGTTATGAAATATTCTGTTTTGAAAAACCTTCTTCGAGTTTCATCTGGGAAGGACTGCTTACAGTAGAAGGCATGGGGAAACTCGGATTGGTCAGTGATATCGATCAGGATGGAAATGGCTACTTTATATCTTTTGACGTTTCCAACGGATTGGTGAATATCAGAACCTGGGGATTTAATCCCTTAAATACCCGGCAGAATTTTGTTTTTTATGATATCCAGTCGGGAATATTTACGGTCAATAAAGAAAGATCTTTTTATTTCAGGCTGATCAGCTACGGTAATTATATTGAGCTGTCTATCGATGGATTTGTAAAGCTCACTTTGATGGACTATACATTTTCAGGCCATGGTATCGGCCTGTATTCCGCATCGTCCGTTATTTCATTACAAAATTCCAACGTCATGATATTGCCGAATCCGCCGGGTGAGTATGCCAGCCAGGAGGAGACGCAAAAGATTACGGAATAAAGAAGTTGCCGCCTTACGACTTGGCTAAAAGAAAAGACCTTCATTGTTTTGAAGGTCTTTTTTTGTCGGCACGATCCCGTCTTCGGCGGGATGGCCTCATGAATTTGTCGGGACGATCCCGCCTTCGGCGGGACGGCCTCTATATTCGCGAAATATTCACTGATAACTTTAAGGAATAAAAAAAACCTTCGCTAAACGAAGGTTTTTGTCGGGACGACTGGATTCGAACCAGCGGCCTCTTGCACCCCATGCAAACGCGCTACCGGGCTGCGCTACGTCCCGAACTTAAAGCAAGTTGTTATCTGTCAAATACCTGAATATGCCTCTCTTTTTAATTTTCAACTCCAATCTGACTGCATCGATTCTGGATTCACATTCAATAGAACTAATCAAAGTCCATGGTTTCCCTTTTGCCGTAAAACTGGTGCC
>DASSGT010000573.1:0-4081 GCA_035693345.1 Puia sp.
ATTCAATCTCCAGTTTCTCGTCCGGGATCGAATAGTATGTATTTACCAGTCCCGAATAATCAAAATCATAGGGTACGACAAAAGGTTTGGACATCGTATCATCCTTTGACAGAATCAGCCGGGTATTGTGGTCTACTGTAACAGCCCAGTCAGTATTTCCGATCATGTATTCGAAAATGGCAACCATGGTCATCTGACGCCTGTCTGTCTGTTCCGTGTTGAGTTTATTCCTTTTCCATTCAGTACAGTTATTGCGGGCGGCAACATCTTTCAGATCTTCGAGCAAAAATCCATATTCGTTAATGGTTTTCTGTTTTTTTCCGACCGTATCCTCCCATTTAATATTCAGCAACCTCACCTGAAAACTCTTAGTGCACAATAAATTGTAAATCTTATAGGCCAGATATTCTTTGAACAAAAATTGCGCATGATCCTGCGATACTTTGCATTCGCTTACGAGTTTCATCGATTTCAGGGAGTACAATTTGGCAGAATCCCTGTAATTGAAAATGAGTTTCACCGGGGGGACATAACAAAAATCGCTTCTGAAATGCCCCCTTTTTTCGACCAGTATCTCATCATTCACTTTCGTTCCGTCTGGTAATGTGGTAATAAAAGTGCCGGTCATGTCAAAGCCCTTTTTATTATTGTGGTTGAGAATTTTTGACATATTCACAACCAGGGTTGCATTGAGCAGTGAAGTATCTTTAAAAAAAGCGTTCCGGTTTATGGGCAAAGACTGACCGTCTGCAATTTGAACAATGGCTATGCAGAACAGCCAGCCTGCAAATAAAAATGGCTTCATTGTTAAGGATTGTGGTTTAGGTGTAAAGGTTATTGTGAAAGAAATAAAAAAGGCAATCTCATAATTAAGTTACACCAAATATCCAAAGTATTGGAAAAGAAACAGAAATATCCTACATTTCAAATTATTCCCGATCGGCCGTCATATAATTGAAAATCACTTTTGTATTAAATGTACCGACACCGCTTAATACAGAAATCTGGCATATGTCTTATCCCGAATCCTTAATAAAATTATCCGCCCGGGCCATACGGTTATATATGGAAAAAGCGGATGACAGGTTATTTTATCATAACCTGGCCCATACCGGACGTTTACTCGAAGCCGTGAAAAGGATGAACGACCACTTCAGACTGGATGATAAAAATTATTTTATCGTTTGTGCGGCCCTGTGGTTATACGACCTCGAGCTGATTTCTTCAGATAACGGAGAGATTAACCGGACAACCCTGTCTGATGGCCTGCTGGATAGCCTGGAAGTAAATGGCGATGAAAGAGCTGAGATCAAAAATTGCCTAATGGCTGCAAATGGTGTGCGGCAACCCGTGACACTGAACGAAAAAATAGTTTGTGACGCGGTTTTCTTTTATTTGGGTTCGCCCTATTTTTCCGAGTATAATCAACTCAGGCGCAAGGAAACGGAAGCCATGACCGGCGAAAAAATCAGGGGGGGTGTATGGAGATCCAAAACGGTATCACTACTTCAAAACCATCAGTTTCATACATCCTTTTGCCAGGAACTCCTGAATAAAACCAAGGAAGAGAACCTGAAGACGATCACCAGCCTGCACGGGGAAAAGCACCTGAATAAGCATCCGCATTTCGAAGATCATCATCAGAAAAATAATTTAAACGACCGGCCGGATAACAGGCACAATCAGCCTGTAGTACATCCGCCCGGATGGAAATATAAATCCAAACATCATCTCAGCGGAGTGGAAACCGTCTTCAGGAACTCGTCGTCAAATCATCTGAATTTAAGTGTGATGGCTGACAACAAGGCCTTCATTATGATTTCTGTCAATTCCATTTTGATTTCCCTGGGTATCGGACTCATCATCGGTAAGTTTGTATTGATCCCTAAACTCTTCGTTCCGACGGTATTATTGTTATTTGTAAATGTCTTTACGATCATTTATTCCGTTCTGGCAACCAGACCCGGAGTGATGAAAGGGAAGTTTACCATGGAAGACGTTCAAAATAAAAAAGTGGATCTTCTTTTTTTCGGCAATTTCTTCAAAATGCCACTGGTCGATTTTGAATATGGCATGAAACAAATGATGGATGATAGTGATTTCCTCTATGATAACCTGATCAGGGACATTTATGCGCAGGGACAAATTCTGGGTCGCAAGTTTCGCCTGTTACGCTCCTCTTATAATATTTTTATGTATGGCACTGCTTCTGTGGTAGTCGCTTATATCGTTTCCTTTTTTCTTTAATTGACCCGAATATCCGGATGGACTATGGAATGATCGGACCATGCCTGCACTTTGCACAGATCGGAATACATTTTACCCCGCGCAATCAGCTCATCATGTGTGCCTTCCTCTACGATCATGCCTTTGTTCAAAACGATAATTTTATCCGCGTCCCGGATCGTTGACAGCCGGTGAGCAATGATGATCACGGTTCTCCCCTCCATCAGGTTTTCCAGAGCTTCCATAACTACTTTTTCAGATTCGGTATCCAGAGCGGCTGTTGGTTCATCCAGGATGAGAATCGGCGAATTCCGCACTACAGCTCTGGCAATACCGATCCGCTGTCGCTGTCCGCCTGATAGTGTTATGCCTCTTTCTCCCACAATGGTATCATAACCGAAGGGCATATCCATGATAAAATCATGCGCATTTGAGAGTTTCGCAGCGTTGACTATTTCCTCTTCCGTGGCACCCGGCCTTCCATAAGCTATATTCTCCCTGACAGATCCGTAAAAAAGAGCTGTGTCCTGTAATACAAATCCGATCTGTCCACGTAAACTATCCAGCCGGAAATCAGTGATATCTGTGCCGTCAATGAGCACCCTTCCTCCTGTCGGATCATAAAATCTTGCGATCAGGCTTACGATCGTTGACTTGCCTCCACCGGTTGGTCCGACGATCCCGATGCGCTGACCACATTTTATTTTCATATTAATGTTACTCAGCACCGGAGATTTCGGATTGTATGAAAAGAAGACTCCGTCAAATACAATTTCCCCCTTCAGTTTACCAGGTTCTTTGCCCTTCGAGTAAAGTATCAAAGGCTTGGTATCCAGGATTGACTGTATTCTTTCAAGAGCGACCGTTGCCTGTGCAATGGTGCTGGTCATTTTTGCAAGATCCTGCACAGGACTAAAGAATCTGTTCATATACCAGATAAAAACCGTCAATGCGCCGACCGTCATCGTTTTTGCAAAAATAAGATCCGTTCCACGCCAGAGCACGAGACCTATGCAAAGAGAAACCACAATTGTTACTACAGGGGCAAGCGCCGATTTTACCCGTCTGGCCTTGAGCGCAGCATCCATTGTTTCCTGGCTGACCTGTTTGAGTTTATCTTCTTCCAGATCATGCCGGCCGAAAGCATTTACTGCCCGGATAGATTCCAGACCCTGTTGCAAAATAACCAGCATATTGCTCTGATCCTTCCGGACCTCTCTGGTTGCTTTTTTCATTATCCTTTTAAATCGTGCGACAAATAGAAGCAGAAAAGGAGTAACAGCCAATGCAGCCAATGTGAAACCGGTATCGAGATAAAACATCAAAATAAGCATTCCGCAAATGGTCATGGCATCTACGAGAATGGTTAATAAAGTGGAAGAGGCAAAATCCTGGATCGTTGAAACATCGGCAGTGATCGTGCTTAGTAATTTACCGGTCTGATGTGTGTCGTAATAAGTGAGGGAAAGGTGTTGTAAATGATGGTATATTCTTCTGCGCAGATCATTCGCGATGTGTTGCGCAACATTTTCATTATAATAGCTGTTGATATAGCCGGCCAGTGAACCAATGGCAGTGATAAGAACAAACCCCATGGCAACAACCGCAGCCATTGTCACTTTACTTTGTATGGGAACTATCACGTGCAGCCATTGAAGCCAATGGGGAAGTGTGCCGTGTGCAACCACATTGTCAATGATGATTTTAAGTGGCCAGGGCGTTGCAACACTCATGATTGCTTCCACCAGCATGGCCAAAAGTATTACAACCACCCATTTCAGATAAGGACGGGAGAGGCTGACTGCCCACATCATCAAACTGATGAAAGAATGTTGCCGTTCAGGGTCAATATTAT